>JAGVUW010000588.1 GCA_019136035.1 Verrucomicrobiota bacterium
GCAGGGCGACCACAACCTCTGGCGTAAGACCTACGCCTACGAGGGCAGCAGCCGCATCCCCTTCATCGTGACGCCGCCACGCGACCGCCGCGGCGGCCTGCGCCCGGTCGCCGATGAGGTCGTGGAGCTGCGCGATGTCATGCCGACCCTCCTCGAGGCCGCCGGGGTCAGCCTGCCGGAGACCCTCGACGGGCGCAGCGTCCTGCCGGCGATGGGCGCCCCGGTGGCCGACTGGCGGCGCTATGTCCACGGCGAGCACTGCACCTGCTACGCGCCGGAGCAGGAGATGCAGTACGTCACCGACGGCCGCCGGAAGTACATCTGGCTGCCGCGCCTCGATCAGGAGCAGTTCTTCAATCTGGAGCAGGACCCCGGCGAGTGCCACGACCTCAGCGCCGATCCCGCCCGCCAGGCCGAGGTGGCGCAGTGGCGCGGCTGCCTCGTCAGCGAACTCGAGTCGCGCGACTGCGGCTGGGTCCGCAACAGCCGGCCGCACTGCCCGAGCGACGCGCCGCTGGTGTCGCCCTGGCGTGACCGGCGCTGGCCTGGACCCGGGCGGGCCTGAGAGGGGCGCCCAGGGCGGCCCGGCGGGGCGGCGCCAGGCCAGGGCTGATCGACGATCGCGTCAGTGCTCGCCTGGTCACCCTCGTATGGAACGTCGCGTCGTTGTGCTGTCGGTGCCGCTGCGGCTCGTGGACGCATTCGCGTCTGTGGACACTCGCGCTCCACACCGGTGGCGAGCGACGTTCCGCCGTGCCATCCCCGGCGCTCCCCGGGCGCCGGGGACGACGCTGAAGGGGTGCCAGAACCGGACCCTCAAACAGCCCTGGCTTCAGACGCCGCGGGGTTGCATCTCCGGCCGCCGGCAGTACTGTCGCGGGCGTAGGGCCGTTGCCGCGGCCGGTGATGCCATTTTCAGCAGCCGTTTGGACACCAGGAGAACGCCATGCCCTTCGGTCTGATCCACTACAACACTCCGGGGACCACCTTCGAGGACTTCGTTGCCTACGCCTCCAGCACCGGTTTCGACTGTTGCGAGGTGATGATCACCGACGTCTGGCCGAAGGACGCGTCGTTCGACCCGGCCCGCGCCCACCAGGCCAAGGCCATCCTCGACCGGTATGGCATCACTGCCTCGGCGCTTACCGCCAACAACGACTTCGTGCAGCTCGACGCCGCCGCCGTGCGCCAGCAGGTCGAGCGCATGCAGCAGGTCGCCGAACTGGCGACGATCCTGGGGACCCGGGTGCTGCGCACTGAGGGCGGCCAGCCCAAGGACGGCGTCCCCGAGGAGCGCTGGGCTGAGGCCATTGCCGGCTGTCTGAAGGCCTGCCTGCCGTTCTGCCAGGACATGGGCATCCGCCTGGCCGTCGACAACCATGGCACCGTCACGAACAACCCGAAGGTCCTCCTCAAGGCCCTCGAGCTGGCGGATTCGCCGCACGTCGGGTCCAACCTCGACACGATGAACCTGCGCTGGTGGGGCAATCCCGTCGCCGACCTCCCGGGGATCTTCAAAGCCCTGGCGCCGTATGTGCTGCACACCCACCTGAAGGACGGCGCCGGGGTGCGTGCCGAGTACCGCGGCGCGGTCCTGGGCCACGGCGAGATCCCGCTGATGGCCGCGGTCGGGGCCCTCGTCGAGGCCGGCTACAGCGGCGTCTGGTGTGCCGAATGCGCCAACTGCCCCGGCTGACGGCGTCGATCTGGCGGTGCCGCCGGCCGGCATCGCCGGCGCCCGCGTCGTTGCGATCGACCGTCTGAGGCCATCGGCAAGCCGAGTCTGGAGTGACTGCCATGATCAGCTCTCGAATGGCGTTGTGCGTGTCCCTGGCCGCCTGTCTGGCCGGGGCCGTCGAGGTGCCCCTCGCCGAGGGCGATGTCCACATCAAGCCGGGCGAGACCCGCGCCTTCGAGTTCGGCACCCTGCCGCAGGAGGGCACCACGGTCACCCTGCGCTTCATGGCACGCATGGACCTCCCGACCCTCGGCGGCTCGATGATGTTCATGCGCATGAACCTCAACGGCCGCCCGGTGTCCGCCTCGAAGAGCCGCCAGGTCATGCGGCTGGTGAACCGGCCGCTGGTCTCGCCGGTGGCGGCGGAGCTCCCGGCGTCGTGGTGCACCGACGGCCACTGGCGCCTGGTCTACGCCCCTGACTTCGAGATGGCCAGCAAGGCCGCCTACTACAACGTCAATCCCTACGAGTTCGTTCTCGACGTCACCGACCTCAGCAACCCGGCCGCCGAGAACCGCCTGGAGATCACCAACACCGTCAACATCAAGCATAGCTACTTCAAGGACGGCGGCGGCGACATCGTCCTGCGCCAGCTCGTGGTGCGGACCGAGCCGGTGCCCAGCCCGACCATGAGCGCCGGCGGCGCCGCCGGCGAGGTCGTGCTGAACCGCGGCGAGCCGGGCGCCGGCCCGGCGCCCTATCGCGGGCGGCTCCTCCCCGGCGGCGGCTTCATCCTCGCGGCCGGTGGCCGTGAGTGGTCTTTCGCCAGCGCCGTGTCGTACCCCGACGCCGGGCTGAATCGCCTGGTGGCCGCCGCCGCGCCGGACGGCACCGGCGAGGCCGCCTGGGCGGTCGAGGTCTCCCCGACGGCCGAGGGCGGCCGCGTCCGCGCCGCCGGGCGGCACTACCGCCTGGAGCGCGAGGTGCGCTTCACGCCGCGTCGGGTGACGGTGGCCGATACCATCACCAACGCCGACGCGGCGGCGCCGCTCGGGCTGCTGGTGCGCCACGATGTCGACCTGACGGTCTGTCCCGAGGCGCGCCTGCGCCTGGCGGGCAATCCCGACCCGGGTCTGGATAACGAGTACGCTCCGGCCAACCCGAGTGTCCACATCGCCGACGCGGCCTTCGGCCTCGGCATCCTCTGCGAAGACACCGTCTTCCGCAACCAGGCCAGGCTCTTCGTCGAGGCGACCCCGTACCGCGCCGGCGTGCGCACCGAGATGCTCTGGCTGCCCCCGGGAGGCTCGCGCACCCTCGAGTGGTCCGTCTACCCGGTGGCCTCGCCCGACTACTACGACTTCATCAACCTCGTCCGTGAAGACTGGGGCTCGAACTTCACTGCCGAGGGGCCGTGGACCTTCTTCAGCCCGGACCAGGTCCTGGCGACACCCATCGAGACCCTGGCCCAGCAGCTCGACCGCCTCGGCATACGCTACGCCTGCTACTGCGGCGGCTGGGTCGACCGCAA
>JAGVUW010000294.1 GCA_019136035.1 Verrucomicrobiota bacterium
AGCCTTGATCGAAGGGGATTTTTGTGCGGGTTGACATGCCAAATGCCGGGGTCATCGCGTGAGCGGCCTAGTCGGGCATATCACACGCGACCAGATCCGCGAGGTCAGGGCCGCCCACGACCCCGCAGACCTGCTGGCGCGCTACACCGAGGTGCAGCGGGCCGGGGGCGATTGGGTCGCGCGCTGCCCGGTCCATGGCGAGCGCACGGCCAGCCTCCATGTCTACGCTGGACGCGAGACCGATGGCAAGCCTTACCAGTGTTTCGGCTGCGGTTGGCACGGCGATCAGATCGATCTGGTGCAGGCGGTCGAGAACCTGACCTGGCGCGAGGCCTTCGACCGTCTCTCGGCCGGCATCATCACGCCGCCGGTGGTCGCGACGCGCCCGTTGCCGGCGCCATGCCGCTGGCGGCCGGTGCTGCCGGTGCCTGCGGATGCGCCGCCGCCTGGGGCCGAGCTCTGGGGCCACAAGCGTGAGCGCCCAGCCTACGGCGGCCGGGCCGCAGATCGCGTCTTCATCTATCGCGACGAGGCCGGCCGCATGGTCGGCGCGGTGCTGCGCTACAACTTGCCAGACGGACGCAAGATGACGCCGACCGCGACCTGGTGCGAGGCCGACGGCATGCCGCCGCGCTGGGTCGATCTGCCCTTCCCTGAGCCGCGGCCGCTCTACGGCCTCGACCTGCTGGCCGCCAGGCCTGATGCGCCGGTGCTGGTGGTCGAGGGCGAGAAGGCCTGTGATGCCGCCCGGGCGCTGCTGCCCGAGCTGGTCTGCGTCACCTCTCCAGGCGGCAGCAATGGCACCAGGCGCGTCGACTGGTCGCCGCTGGCCGGCCGTGATGTGCGGATCTGGCCCGATGCCGACGACGCCGGCGCCAAGTACGCCCGCGCGATCGCCGAGGATGGCCCCGGCGGACGCATCCTCGACCTGTCCGGCCTGGCCGAAGCCATCGGCGGCCAGCTGCCCAAGGGCTTCGACGCCGCCGATGTGCCGGTCGATTGCCGCGATGCGGTGCGGTCCTGGGTGCTCGCCGTGCCGCAGCTGCCGCCTCCGCCGCAGGCCGAGCATCATCACGACCCGGAGGACGCCAACGCCTACCACCGTCGCGTGGTGCTGTCGCTCGAGCGCTACCTCGACGAGCGCGGCCTCGCGCCCGACGCCATGGAAGGCCTGCGCCAGGTATCAGACTGGAGCCTCGCGCGCGCCTCGGTGGATTCACTCGCCCGCGAGTTCTGCTTCGATTTCCGTCAGCGCGGCAAGGTCAGCTGCCAATACGCGACCGAGACCCTCGAAGTCATCGTCGGCCGGCGCCGTGCCGAACGCCGGGCGACCCTGATCGCCGACATCGCCCAGGCGCCGACCACCGACGCCGGCCGCGCCGCGCTGCGCGCCTGGATCGCCGCCGTCGTCGACGAGCGCGCCCCCACCGCCCTGGTCGGTGGCGACGCCATCGACCTCACCATGCGCGAGCTGGCCGAGCTGGCGGTGCTGCACTGGATGCGCAACTGCAAGCGCCTCGCTCTCGGCCTGCGCCCGGAGCATGACATCATGGTCGTCCTGCACGGTCCCCAGGGCTCCGGCAAGACCACCGCCGTCGAGCGCCTCGTCGCGCCCTGGCGTGAGCTCGCCGTCGCTGTCGACGCCAGCTACCTCACCGACGACCGCCGTGCCCCGGCCCTGGCCCAGGCCATCGTCGGCCGCTGGGAGGAAATGTCCGGCGCCCGCAAGGCCGACATCGAAGCCCTCAAGAACGCCATCACCGCCCAGACCATCGCCTGGCGCCCCATGCGCACCAACTGCCGCACCGAGCAGCCCAAGACCATCAGCCTCATCGGCTCCAGCAACATCACCATCGACCAGATGGTCGCCGATGTCACCGGCGCTCGCAGGTTCATCCAGCTGACCACCCCGGCCGTCTGCGACTGGAGGGCCCTCAACGCCATCGACCCCTTGCTGCTGTGGCAGGCCATAGGCCCAGATGATCCCTGCGATTTCGCCGCTCGTCTCGGCGACATCCGCCGCCACCAGGCCGACCTTGTCCACCGCGACCCAATCGCCATGTGGTGGGATAACGAGACCTGGGAGCGCATCGAGCTGCAGATGCCCGACATCCGCGACCCCATCATCTGGCCGGCCTACGATCCCAAGCAGGGCATGCCATTCGACGAGATCGCCCACCGCTTCGGCCACTGGTGTCGCCTCGTCAATCAGCCGGCCCTCGGCACCCGCCTCCTCTCCCAGCGGCTCCCCCAGCTCGGCGTCATCGTCCGCCAGCCCCGCAATGTCCACGGCCGCCCCCGCCGCTACTACCTGCCCGAAGGCCACCTCGCCGTCACCCGCGTCGGTGAGGTGAAATCCACCACTGCCATACCGGAGAGCTACGATGCGCCGCCGTTCTGATCGCGCCGCGAGGCCCCTCCGGGGCGCGACCGGCACGCCTGGCACGCCTTCGCGACCCCCTGGCACGCCTTCTGGCACGCCTTCTCAGCTGCGTAAGTCCTTATGCTGCAAGGGTGACACGCCTGGCACGCCTTCTCGCGCCACTTTCCCAATCCGCGCAATGCGACCCACCGGGCCTCTGCACACGCTCACCCTCGCCGCCCATCCCAACCACATGATTCAATTAATAAGGCGTGCCAGTCGTGCCAGTCGTGACGCCCATGTGCCGCAAGGGTTTACGCGGCACGCCTTCGATTTCCCAAGCCGTGCCACCTCAGCGAGAAGGCGTGCCACATGCCTCTGATCGCTGACACCACCAAGGCCCTCGCCGCCATGCTGGGCGTCTCGGCCCGCCGCATCACCAAATGGCGCGCTGCCCACGCCGCCCCGCGCGGCCTCGACAGCGACGACTGGCTCGCCTGGGCCAAGCGCATGGCCGACGAGCATCCCCGCGTCCTCTACTGGCGTCGCCTCTATGAGCGCATGCCGAGGCCAATCACCGTCGCCGACCTCACCGCACCGCCGCCAGACCAAACCGGCATCGCCTCCATTTTGGCCCCCGACGCCGACCAGCCTGCCCACAAGCTATACGAGCATTACCGCGCCGAAAAGACCAGGCTCCAGGCCGAAGCCGAGCGCCTCCGCCTGGCCGAGCTCGAGCGGCGCCTGGTCCCCGTCGAGCGGGTCGAAGCGGCAGTCGCGGCCCTCGCCACCCAGGTCCTCGAGGCGATGAATGACCGCGTCTGGCGCGCCCTCCTGCCCCAGCTCGTCGGCCTCAACCTCAGCCCCGCCGTCGAGCGCTCCCTGCGCCGCGCCCACGACAGCGCCATCGTCGAGTTCCGCGCAGACATCGCCACCCGCGGCCGCGCCGTCCTGCGCGGCATCTTCTCAGGAGCCCCGCATGCCTGACCCAATCACCCTGCGCGCAGACGCCCTCCTGGCCGGCCTCGCCCTCGCCGCCGCCGCCGCCGACCCGGCGGCCAAGGTGCGCCGCCCCATCATCTGCTCCTGCGACGGCCGCGCCCTCCACCTCGAAGGCCAGGCCACCGCCATCCAGCAGCGCGCCGAAGTCCCCATCCATGGCGGCGACGGCCTCGACCAGATCGCCATCCGCCCCGAACCCTGGCTCGCCGCCCTCAAGCCGGCCGGCGACGCCATCGTCAGCCTCGCCCTCGCGCGCACCGCCGACGGCTCCGGCGCCATCACCCTCACCGCCCCCATGGGCGAAATCGCCCTGCCGCTGGTCGCCGACTGCGCCTGCCCCCCGCCGCTCCTCGTCCCCCTCGCCGACTGCCCCCTCGACCCGCTCCTCATCGCCGACGCCTTCCCGCCGGCCATCGCCTGCGCCGAGACCGGCCACACCGTCTCCGTCCTCGCCGGCATCCACCTCGCCCTCGGCGACGCCGGCCGCGGCACCGTCACCGGCACCGACGGCAAACACCTCCACGCCGCCGCCTTCGCGCACGCCGGCCCGGCCCTCTCCGCCATCCTTCCCGCCCACCTCGCCGCCCACCTCGTCGGCCTCTGCACCGACTGCCTCGACCTGGCCGTCGGCCTGGAAAAGAACCAGGGCCTGGGCTGGCGCGCCCTCCTCCTGCGCGGCGGATGCCAGATCACCGTCCACGGCCGCGGCCGCACCACCGAAGGCATCTATCCGCCCTGGCAGAAGGCCCTCCACGGCGTCCCCAGCCATCAGCTCACCCTCGACCCCGCCGCAACCCTCGCCGCTCTCCACCTCGTCACCGCCTGCCTCACGCCCCAGCAGACCATGATCATCCTCGAACCCGATCCTGTCGGCATCTGCCTGCGCGGCTCAGGGGTGCGCGGCTCCGGCCGCGCAGCCATCCCCTGCTCCGGCGGCCTCCCCGGCCCCGTCGGCCTCGCCGCCGGCTACCTCCGCCAGCTCGCCCGCCTCGTCCCCGGCTCCTTCCCCCTGCGCTGGTTCGGCCCCGGCCGCGGCCTCATCACCACCTGGTCAGCCAGCGGCCTCGACCACACCCACCTCATCATGCCCATCACCATCACCGGCTCCCACGAAAGGACCGCCGCATGAGCAGCCTCAGCTACAACCACACCGCCATCGCCGGCAACCTCACCCGCGATGTCCAACTGCGCTTCCTCGCCAACGAGAAATCGGTGGCCAGCTTCACCGTCGCCAGCTCGCGACGCTACATCGTCGGCGACGACCAGCGCGAAGATTCCATCTTCCTCGACTGCGAAGCCTGGGGCCGGACCGGCGAAGTCATCGCCAAGCACTTCTCCAAGGGCAAGCCCATCCTCGTCTCCGGCCGCCTCCGCCAAGACAGCTGGGCCGACAAGGAGACCGGCAAGAACCGCTCCAAGCTCGTCCTCGTCGTCAGCGAGTTCGCATTCGTCCCCGACGGCCGCCGCCAGGGTGACCCCGCCCTTCCGGCCCCGGCCGACACCGCAGCCACCGCCCCCGCCACCGACGAACCACCCTTCTGATTCTGGAGCCTCCCCCATGCGCCTCGTCGCCCTCGCCGCCCCCAAGCAGACCGGCAAAAGCACCTTCGCCACCGCCGTCACCCACCACCTCGCCGCCGCCGGCCGCACCGGCCAGCGGCGCAGCTTCGCCGACGGCCTGCGCTCCGCCGCCAAGGCCTTCTTCGGCCTCACTCAGGCCCAGGCCGCCGCCTTCGATGACCCCGCCCTCAAGGAAGCCCCCTTGCCGGGCTGGGGCCTCACCCCGCGCCACATCATGCAGCTCCTCGGCACCGAAGGCTTCCGCGCCATTTTCGGCGCCGACATCCACCTCCGCCGCGAAGATCTCTGGGTCGCCGAGGTCGGTTGCGCCCTCGCCGGCCGCTGCGCTTGCGTCCTCTACGACGACTGCCGCTTCGACAACGAAGCCGCCTGGATCCGCGCCCATGGCGGCCTCGTCGTCCACCTCCGCCGAGCCGGCCGCCCCGCCGCCCAGCGCGACCCCCATCCATCCGAAGCCGGCGTCGCCGTCTGCCCCGGCGACCTCGTCTTCCGCGACCTCGCCGGAGACGCCTGGTCCTCCGACGCCCTCGACCTCATCGCCCACCTCGAGGAGCCCTGACCCATGCCCGCCTTCCCCCGCGTCGCCCTCGACCACGGCCGCCTCATCCGCCCCGTCCTCGCCGAACACCCCGCCGGCATCACCGCCCACCGCATCGCCGCCTGCCTCATCGACCGCTGCCAGGCCCAATCCTCAGCCGACTACCGCCTCATCGCCAACTGCGGCGCCCCCATCCTCGGCCCGCTCACCGACGACTGCCGCGACTGGCTCCTCGCCCACCAAGACCTCGCCACCGTCGACCGCCACGGCCGCTGGCACGCCCGCCACCAGACCGCCCCCGCCGCCGTCCTCCACCTCGACCAGGCCACCGCCGAGAAGCTCCTGCGCCTCTACCGCTGCGGCGCCTCCCTCGCCCGCTGCGCCGCCATCGCCCGCGCCAGCCTCACCGCCACCGCCGCCTGGCTCGCCACCCGCCGCGCCACCCGCGCCCCAGACCTCCACCGCCTCCTCGCCGCCGCCACGCTCTGACCGGGCATGGATATACCAAACATGGGCAAATAGTCCTTGCAAGCATACCAGAATCCGGTATGGATATAGCCGACAACGACAAGCGCCAGCAACGGAGACCACCATGGGCTGCATCCTCGACCACCTCAACCACCCCTGCGCCGACCACGCCCCCACCCCGCCCGAGCCCACCCGGCCCCTGCGCGCCATCGAGGTCCGCCAGGTCTCCCCCGACACCTGGCTCTGGACCGCCTGGCGCCGCGACCCCGACGACGACCTTCGCCGCCCCATCATTGCCCGCGGCACCCTCGTCCGCGACCGCGACGGCATCGTCGACCCCGACGAGCTCGTCGACCACATCCAGACCCTCCTCGACGACCACAGCATCGTGAGCGGCCGGTGATGCGCCTGCGCCGCCCCGAGCTCCGCCTGGCCCAGGCCCGCTTCCTGCGCGGCGGCTCCGCCGTCCAAGCGCCGGAGCCGATCGATCCCATCCTCTACGCCCTCGCCCTCCTCCTCTCGGCCATGCGTCGGGGCTGAGAATCAACCGCATACCTCCATAACGGCGCAACGC
Source organism: Verrucomicrobiota bacterium (assembly GCA_019136035.1). Classification (GTDB taxonomy): domain Bacteria; phylum Verrucomicrobiota; class Lentisphaeria; order Oligosphaerales; family JAFGRS01; genus JAGVUW01. The sequence continues at coordinate 6,526 of JAGVUW010000294.1, forward strand.
CGAGGAGAAGCATCATGGATAATGCACTGATCCCTGTCGCCCAGTTGGCGCGCGACATCGCTGACACCATCGGCCAAGCCATGGCCGACATCGGCAAGGCTGCGAGCATGTATGCTCAGGGGCTCGACGATCACGGCCCCGCCCTGACCGAGCGCCTGGTGGAGATTGCGCCATCGGTGCCGCGCTTGTTCTGGCGCCGCCTGGAGCAGATCGGCCGGGAGCAGCTCGATACGCGACCCCTGCACGGCGACACCCCGTCTGCCGCGCGTTTGCGCAAGCTGCCCTACAGCCAGCAAAAGGCCGCTCTCGACACCGGTGTCGAGCTGCTTGTCGGCGAAGGCGACACGCTCCTGGTCCAGGTCGATGCCATGACGCCGTTCCAGGCCCGTCAGGCCTTCGACGGCGACCACGCCGCAGACACCAGGCCCCACCTCAATCCCGACCACGCGCCCTACTGCGACGACGCCGGCTGGCTCCTGCCCCGCGAACAAAGGCCGGCAGCCGAGCAGCCCCTCGAGGAAACCTGCGAAGGCTACCGACCCGACCCCAGACCCGGCGCCGACCAGGCGCAGGGGGCCACGCCATGACCGCCCGCATACCACTCTGCGCCAAGTGCGGAGCCAAGACCAACCGCACCACCGGCCGCGTCCTCGAGCAATGGTGCGGCGTCAAAGGCCGGCCCCGCGTCTGCACCTGCTGGAACTGCAACGACGGCATCCCCTGGCCCATGGTCGACGGCGTCGGCAACCTCAAGGCCCCGCTCGCCCCCATCCTGCGCGAGATCAACAGTCGCGGCCCGGGGCGCGTCCTCACCTTCCGCGGCGTCAGCTTCAACGACATGGTCGCCGACTGCGAGCGCATGGACGCAAAGGAGAACAGGAAATGAGCGACGACATCAGCGAGGCCCTGGCCCTCGCCAACGCCGAACGCGACGCCGCCGAAGCCGAGATCGACCGGCTGCGATCCTTGATCGAATGGCGACCGATCAAAACAGCGGAAAAAACACCAGGAAACCGGATACTGTGCTTCGGCGAAGATACCATTTTCGAGGCTGAGTGCGACTCTGACGACGGTGAACGATACTGGTGTAGTATCGGAGGCATCATGCCTACGCACTGGATGCCACTCCCTGACCCGCCCAACGCCCAGGATAGCGGGCGCTGAAAGCGTCCCGCTCATCCCCTTGTTAGCTGGCATCTTACTGCCAAGGAGACATATCATGAAGATTCAACTAAAGCCCTTTACCGTCCCCAACTTCGTGCTCCAGGCTATGAATCCCTCGGGACGCGCCGAGGAGATGGAGGATGCGTATAAGCTCAGTGTAGAGAAAGACAAAAGCCATTTTCTTTCTCGCTTCGGAAGCGAAGCAAATCCGGCGGTAAGCGACTGGCTCAGGCATTGGTGGCGCAGCATTGGAGGCAAGATCCACGGCCCGCGCATCGAGACTGCTTATATACCTGAGGCGCATTTATTGCGTGAGGTTACAGCGCTGCGCAATGAGCATTGACATGCTGCGCGCCGAACGCGACCGGCTGCGCGGGCTGCTGGCGCGATGCCTCTCCGATTGCGAGTTCTGGGACAGCAGCAAGCCGGGGAACGGCCTGGATCTGAGGGATGAGGTCAGGGCCGCGGTCAATCCGCCCAACCTCGCGGGTCACGGGGCCGGCGCCAAGGAGCCTAGCCATGGAAAATAAACCCACGTCGCCGGCCCCCGTGCATCCGGTTGTTGGGCGGGTCCGTATGCAGCCGCAGCCAGTTTGGGAAGAAGATCCTGAAATGACTAATGCCGGGACGGGCAGGGCGCTATCGGGTCGGCCAATATCATGGTGAGGAGGTATCATACAGCGTTG
>JAGVUW010000022.1 GCA_019136035.1 Verrucomicrobiota bacterium
CGACGGCTGGCTGACCGCTGACGGCACCGCCGGGGTGAACGGCAATGCCATCGGCGGCGTCTACTACCAGGACAAGGCCGCGGCGAATGGCGCCTGGGACATCGGCGAGAACCTCTGGGCCGAGGTCGACGGAAACGCCACCTACAAGGCCGGCGTCGACCAGCAGATCCGCCGACGCGGCACCGGCTCCAAAGACCCGCTCAGCCCCCTGGTCTGGCGCAGCATGGCCTTCCTCGCCGGCGATGAACGGCAGGTCCTTGCCATCACAGACGACTCGCGATTCGATGCCAGCGGCTACGGGCTGGCCTCGGATTGGACCATCGAGTGCTGGTTCCTCATGCGCGACGACGCCTCTCAGACCGGCGCCCTGATCCGGCGCTACCGCCGCGGCGGCAGTGGCGAGACGGCCTTCGAACTCGGCCTCCTCAATGGCCTGCCGTATGCCCGTACCACCGGCATCGACCGCCTGGACTACGAGGTCGTCGCCCGTCAGGGGCTGCCGATCACCAAGACGGCCGGCTGGGTCCACCTCGCCGCCAGCTGGGAGAACGCCGCGAACTCGCTGCGCCTCTACATCAATGGCATCTTCGCCGGCGCCGTCATGATCCGCGCAGACGACATCGTCACCGGCCGCAATGCCGACTGGACCACGGAGCTGATGGGCACGCGCGATGGTGCCTACCTGAAGGGCAACCTCGATGAGGTGCGCATCTGGACCTTCACCAACGACGGCCGCAGTGGCCGGCGTACCCCGTTCCAGCTCCGCAGCGAGATGATGACCAGCCTGGCCCAGCTCGGGCTCGGCAACGACGACGTCACCAGCCTGCCGACGGCCTACTACCGCTTCGACGAAGGCGGCAGACTCGCGCAGGACTTCGCCTTCGCCATCGAGTGGGAGACCGGCTGGCCGCACGCCCTCACCGGTATCGGTACACGCTTCCCGGAACCCGCGACGAAGCCGTACTTCGACAGCGACAACGCCGTCGCCATGATCGGCACCGGCAACACCGAGTTCGACCCCATCCCCGATGGCTGGCAGCAACTCCACTTCGGCGCGGCCGCCGGCGGCTGGTATGACCTCGACTTCCCCTACACCGGCTTCGACCCCGAGCCCGAATACTACAGCGGCCAGTCCTACATCGACCGGGAGACTGACGAGGAGATCACGGCCCGGACCTTCATCGGCGAGAATCCCGACTCGCGGACCTTCGTGGCCGACTTCTTCCTCGATACCGAGACGGTCGAGAGCGCCATCTTCCGCTTCTACTACGGCGGCCCCGTGGGTGGCACCGGTTCCTACAACCGCTTCTGGGTCTGGGTCAACGGCGAACGCGTCGGCGGCCCCGATACCCCCGTCTCCCTGCCGCCTGACTATTACGGCGACCTCGCCGCGGGCGCCACGGACACCCTCGATCTCGTCAACGACATCCGCACCCGCCTCTACGCCGGGCGCAACCGCATCACCGTCCACTTCGAGCACTTCGATGCCGATACGCCGGTGTGGCCCTTGGAGTTCTGGGGCGAGGTCTTTGTCAATGGCGTGCGCATGGCCAATGAGCAGGGCAACATCGAGTGGTTCCAGATGCAGGGTCTGCCCCCCTACCAGGAGTCGGCTGATCAGGTGCACAACTACCGCGCTGACGGCACCCCGATCCGCTACTTCTGGACCGAGCGCTTCTACGGCCTGGCCAAGTGGGCCTACGACCAGGATCCCGATGGCGACGGCCTCGATAACTGGTCCGAGTTCCTCTGCAACACCAACCCGCTCGACGATGACACCGACGGCAACGGCATCCCCGACGGCGAAGAGGACAGCGATGGTGATGGCCTCATGAACGGCATCGAGCGCTCCGTGGCACGCTACCCCGGTGCCATGCCGAACCTCCTCGACACCGACGACGACGGCATCGACGACGGCGATGAGGTCAAGGGCAGCTTCAACCCGGTCTCGAGCCTGATTCCCAGCCACCCGCGCCACCTCCGCCTTACCGGCGAGGATGTCCTCATGGTGCCGGAGGTCGACGACTGGTTCTGGAATCCCAACTCCTATCTCGACTGGACCGTGGAGGCGTGGATCAAGCCCGACGAGAACGCCCTTGGCGGCGTCATCCTGCGCCGCGCCGTCGGACGCTATGCCAAACTCGGCACGGCGACCTACGCCGAGTATCCCAACGAGAGCGACCAGTACTACTACGCTACCAACTACGAGATCGGCCTCGACGCCGCGGGCCGGCCCTACGTCGGCTTCAAGACCGCCCAGGGCACCGCCTGGCTCCTGACCGCGAACAGCCCGGTCATCGCCGACGGCACCACCTGGACGCATATCGCGGGGTCGTTCTCCGACAACGAGCGCACCCTGCGCCTCTACGTCGGCGGCGAGCTCGAGCGCAGCCTCTCCGGTGTCACCGACGCCCCGCCCACCAACGTCAAGGGCCGTGCCGGCACCACCATCGGCGCCGGCCTCCCCGAGGACGGCTCGGTGGACTACAGCGGCTTCAAGGGCGGTATCGATGACGTCGCCCTCTGGCGCATCGCCCGCGCTCCCGCTGACATCCGTCGGTCGCGCGATGAGGGTGTCAGCACGGCCGTGACCGAGAGCTACACCACCCGCGCCGCCACCAACTGGGTCATGCTGCCGCACTACTCCCTCGGCACCGAGCGCAATGGCCTCGTGCACGCCTTCCTCTTCGACGACGGCGGGCAGACCTACGAGGACTTCGCCCGGCGTATGGACTGGTTCACCGGCTGGTCACACGCCCTCAACACCAACGGCACCACCCTCGCGGCCGACAATGCGGTGTCCGGCGAGCGTGACGCCGATGGCGACGGCATGCCCGACCTCTGGGAGCAGGAGAACGGGACCGACCCGAACACCGACGACAGCCTCGCTGACCCCGACGGCGATGGCCTGAGCAACCTCTACGAGTACTACGCCGGCACCGATCCCAACGAGGCCGACTCCGACCACAACGGTACCGACGACTACCACGACGATACCGATGGGGACACCCTCACCAATGGCGAGGAGCAGGAGCTGGGCACGCATCCGGGCCTGGTTGACTCCGACGACGACGGCGTCCGTGACGACGCGGAGCTGTTTGGCACCCCCGATGGCGGCCCCGACCGCCCGCACTACATCACCAGCCCGCTCTACTCCATGGCCCACTTCGACACCGCTGTCCCGGCCGACACGCTCGGGAATTACCGCCTGACGCCGGCGCGCAGCCTCGACCTGTCCTCGGTCCAGGCGGCGGTGGCCCTGGGCACCAACAGCGGCATTGCACTGCCGGACGGCGACCGCACGGCCGCCTTGGCGCAGGCCTGGAGCCTGCAGGCATGGGTCCGGCTGGCCGACGACGACACCGGCGCCATCATCAGCGTCCAGGTCCGCCGCCGGACCGCCGCCGAGATCGGCGTGAAGGACGGCTATCCGTACAGCCGGTTCCAGGCCGAGAGCAACAAACCCTACATCGCGGGCGGCGTCAACGTCGCGCCCAAGCTGACCCCGGGGCGCTGGTACCACATCGCCGGCAGCTACAATGCCGCTCAGAACTCCCTGAGCCTCTACGTCGACGGCGTCCTTGAGTACAAGACGATCGCCCCCGAACGTCCGGTCAGTGGCGTCGGCTCGATGTACCTCGGCGGTAACGGCATGGCGGAGAGCACCGCCGGCAGCGCCACGCTGACCAGCGGCCTCGTCGACGAGGTGCGCATCCGCGCCGCGGCGATGACTCTGGCCCAGGTCCGCGCCAGCCGCGACAGCATCGTCTCCGGCACCGGCCTGCTCGCCTACTACCGCTTCGACGACGGTGGCATGGCCATCGAGGACTTCACCCGGCCTTACGGCCACCCGGCCCACCGGGACGTCTTGAAGTACAGCCTCCTGGCAGAGAGCTACGGCGTCACCGACGCCGATGCCGACGGCCATGCCGACTGGACGGTCACCGCCGACGCCAAGGCCATCAAGGGCATCGACGACAGCGACGCCGACGGCCTGCCGGACTGGTGGGAGGATGTCCACAGCGGCGACCCGGCTCTGGCCCTCGATGCCACCAGCGACCTCGACGGCGACGGCCTCAGCAACCTGTACGAGTTCTACGTCGGCACCAACCCCTACGACACCGACACCGATAACGACGGCGTCACCGACGGCAACGAGGACTTCGATGCCGACAGCCTCGCCAACCGCGAAGAGCAGACCCACGGCGCCGACCCGCGCCTGGCCGACAGCGACGACGACGGCTACAACGACAAGGCCGAGGTCGACGCGGCCACCTCGCCGGTCCACCCGATGAGCCGGCCGGGCTTCAAGCCCGCCAGCCTCGACCTGGCCGCCCTGGCGGTCCAGACGGCCGACCGCGGCCTCGAGATCCCGCACCCCGAGCGCTTCGCCTTCGACCAGAGCGCCTGGACCCTCGAGACCTGGTACCGCGCCGGCGCCGACGTCACGGCGCAGAATGGCTCCTTCCTCCTGTACGAGGGCGTCAACGGCCAGAGCTTCAGCTTCGGCCTCGAGGACGGCGCCCCGGTCGGCCGTATCTTCAGCGGCACGGCCGACGTCGTCAAGGTTGGCGGCAGCGCCGCCGTGCCGGCTGTGCCGGCCGAGCGCTGGTGCCACCTGGCCGTCGTCTGGGCCCCGGCTGACAACAGCCTGCGCCTCTACCGCGATGGCATCCTGCTGATCGCGCAGCAGACCCTGGCCGTGCCGACCATCGCCGCCGGCAATGCCTGGGTCGGCCGCGGCCTGACCAGCGGCCACCTCGACGAAATCCGCGTCTGGGGCGAAGCCCGCACCGAGCAGGAGCTCAACCGCTGGCGCGATGAGATCATCCCGACCTACGAGACCATCGACACCGGCAGCTTCAGCCCGCAGCTCGCCCTCCAGGAGCTGATCCCCGACGCCGATAACCCCTTCGCCAGCCGGACCATCTACCTCTACAGCGACGTCCTGCGGCTCTACTACCGCTTCGACGACGCCGGCCTCTACGCCGAGGACTTCCGCGCCTTCCGCGATGAGGACTACGCCCTCGCCGACGCCACCCTCACCGAAGACCAGGCCGCGCCCCTTAGCGGCGTCGACGACGACGACGGCGATGGCCTCCCGGAATGGTGGGTCAGCCTCCATAACCTCAACAACTGGCGCCAGATGATCTGGGGCGCGCCCTTCACGGACACCCGTAACGACCTGAATGTCAACGGCCTGATGACCGAGGGCTATGGCACCCCGCCCGGCGGCTGGAATCCCGGCAATCCTGGCCCGTACACCGCCGTCCCGACCGGCGCCAACCTGCCTGACCCCATCACCGGACGGGGCTACATGATCCGTGACTTCACGGTGTTCAGCTCGATTGGCACGACGACCAACTACGTCGAAGACCTGATGACCGTGCTGACCAAGTCGATCATCAACTACGACTCCGGCATGTTCATGCATCTGATGAAGTACATCGTGCTGGATCGCGCCCCCGAGACGGCGCCCTTCGAGCTGCTCCTGCCGAACGGCGCGGTGGACCAGATGACGGTCAACGGCGTCGGCGTCGGCCTGGGGGGCACCGGCACGGTCGACATCGCGACCTACCTGCGCCCCGGCCGCAACCAGATCTACCTGCGCCTGCGCGACACCGGCGGCGCCACCTCAACCATGACCGTCGTGCCGCCCGGGGTGTGGGTCTACAACCCCGGCGGCCAGACCCCGGTCCTGCAGGACCGCCCGTGGCCGGCCCAGGCCTATACCTGGCCGCGCGCCAGCATGAAGATGGATGCGGCCCTGACCGTCGACGGCCGCGAGGTGATCGTCCGCGGCGACCTGAACAAGTTCGACCCGCGCACGGTCTGGCACGGCCGCACCAGCACCACCCAGCAGCCCTGGACCGACTACAGCGGCCACTTCCCGCCGCACCAGGACTACGGTATTGCCAACGACCCGGACTTCGACGGCGTCACCAACCTCCTCGAGTTCATGCTGGGTACCAACCCCATGGACCGCGACAGCGACAACAATGGCATCGCTGACGGCGACGAGGACTTCGACGGTGACGGCCTCACCAACTCGCGTGAGGACCTCTTCGGCACCGACCCGGTCACCAAGGACACCGACGACGACGGCCTGGAGGACGGCGTCGAGGTCACGGCCGGCTCCGACCCGACCGATGGCAACAGCCCGACGGTGATGCGCGGCCTGGCCCTCGACGGCACGGCCGGCACCTACGCCGAGCTGCCTCTGCAGGCGCGCTTCGCGCTGACCGACTGGACGATCGAGGCATGGATCCGGCCCAGCGCCCTCCCGGCCGCCGGCACCACCGCCCGCATCGTCGAGCGCGTCGTCGGCACCAAGGCCGGCCAGCTCAATATCAACTACGCCCTGCACCTCCTGCCCAGCGGCAAGGTCGAGGCCTGCTACAGCGACGGCCGCGGCACCATGGTGCGCGCCACCTCGCTGCAGCCGATCACGGCCGACGGCCTGGCCTGGACGCACGTGGCCGGCGTCTACAACGACGCCACCCGCACCCTGACCCTCATCCTCGACGGCGCTCAGGCCCGCGACCGCCGCAGCACCACCGCGCCGGTGCGCTCCGGCCCCGGCGTCGCCTACACCCGCATTGGCGAGGGCTTCACCGGCGTCATCGACGACGTCCGCATCTGGGGCGCCGTGCGCACGGCTGACGAGGTCGCCGCGACGATGACCGGCCTGCTGGTCGGCGACGAGGCCGGCCTGGTCGCCTACTACCGCTTCGACGACGACGGCGTCACCGCCCAGGACAGCCTGACGGCCAACAGCGGCGACTGGAACCGCAACTGGACCAACGCCGCGACGCTGCGCGGCACGGCCGCCTTCGTCGACCTCGGCGGCGCCAGCCCGGTCCTCTGGGATGTCGACAGCGACGCCGATGGCATGGCCGACTGGTGGGAAATCCACTACTTCGGCGATATCACCGTCTCGGATGGCACCGGCGACCAGGACGGCGATGGCCTCAACGACCTCTATGAGTACCTCGCTGACCTCGACCCGACCAACCCCGACAGCAACGACGACGGCACCCTCGACAGCGCTGAGGACACCGACCTCGACGACCTGACCAACTACGAGGAACAGCAGTACCAGACCGACCCGCGGAGTGCGGACACCGACGACGACGGCCTCACCGACGGCGCCGAAGTCACCGGCCTGACCAGCCCGCGGCACTCGATGAGCCCGGCCGTGGCCCGCCACTTCCTGGTGAGCCAGGCCGGCCGCACCAGCGGCCTCTCGGTGCCACTCCTGGCCACCGAGCGCGCCCAGCTCATGCCCGAGTGGACGGTCGAGACCTGGTTCCGCGCCGACGACCCGAGCAGCGAGGATGGCGTCCTGGTGCGCCGCAGCATGGGCGCCCTGACCACCTTCGAACTCGGCATCGCCGCCGGCAAGCCCTACATCCGTTACCAGACCGACCGCGGCACCGAGAAGCGCCTCGAGGCCGACGTCGCCCTGGCGCCGTCGACCTGGACGCACCTGGCCGCGACCTGGGACGGCCGCCTGCGCACCCTGAGCCTGCTGCTCAACGGCGCCTCGCAGTTCCGTCTCGAGTTCCGCGAGACCGACTTCGACTACGCCCCGGCCAGCGGCGTCGGCTCGTTCACCCTGGCGGCCTTCCCGAACGGCTCGGCCAGCACCGCCTGCCTGGACGAGGTCCGCATCTGGACCACGGCGCGCACCGCCGCGCAGATCGACCGGGCGCGCTGGGAGCTGGTCCCCGCCAACGCCACCGGGCTGTTCCGCTGCTTCCGCTTCGACGACGGCGGCATGTCCATCGAGGACTTCGCGCACCCGGGCTGGGAGCAGGCGGACACGCACGCCATCCCGGCGGCCCTCTACGGCGTCGGCGACACCGACGCTGACGGCACCGCCGACTGGATCGGCACCGACGAGGCCCTGCGCCTCTACGGCTTCGACGACAGCGACGCCGATGGCATGGCCGACTGGTTCGAGGTCTTCTACCGCGTCGACGACCCGCTCGACGACCCGGATGGCGATGGCCTGAACAACCTCTACGAGTACCTCTGCGGGACGCACCCGGACGAGCTCGACGACTGCGACGACTGCGCCGGCGACTTCCGTGAGGACAGCGACGGCGACGGCCTCATCAACGGCCTCGAGCAGCGCTTCGGCACCGACCCGCGCCTCGCCGACAGCGACGCGGATGGCTTCACCGACGCCGAGGAGGTCTTCGGCGAGCAGATGTATCCCGGCCTCGGCCTGCCGCGCCAGGCGGCCGTCGATGCCTACGCCAGCGACCCGCTCAACCCGCTGAGCAATGTCTACCCGCCGCAGCGCCAGCACCTCGACTTCGCCAGCGCCGGCGCCGGGGTGATCATCCCCGACCAGGCCAAGTACGCCTGGTCATGGCCAACGGCAACGAGTTCAAGGTCGGCGGTGCCGGCCTGGCCGGCCTGGCCGTGACGGCCGGCGAGTGGACCCACCTCGCCGCGACCTTCGACCAGAACACCCGCACCCTGCGCCTCTACATCAATGGCATGCCGGTCGCCGAGCGCGTCGATCTCACCGGCGAGTTCGCCTGCGCCTGCGATGCCAATGGCGACCTCGACGGCGACGGCATCTTCGACGGCGCCGAGACCACCCTCGGCATGGGCTTCACCGGCGCCATCGACGAGGTCCGCATCTACAACGGCGCCCTCCCGGCGCAGCAGATCTTCCGCGACTTCCGTACCGCGGACAGCGCTGCCGGCGGCCGTGCCATCGCCTATGGCCAGGGCCTGAGCAGCGTCTACCAGGCCGACGTCGACGCGGCCCTGGTCCCGGATCACGAGCCCGGGCAGCTCCTCGTCAAGCTCCACCCGGCCACCAGCGCCCAGCAGCGCGCCGCCCTGCACGCCGCTCTCGGCGGCACCGTCCTGTCGCGCACCGCGGCCCTGGGCATCGACCTCGTCGCGGTCCCGGCCGGCATGGCCCTGCGTGACGCCCTGCGTGCCTACCGCGAGCGCGCCGATGTGGTCTACGCCGAGCCGAACTACCAGCTCCACGCCGTGGCCATGCCGAACGACCCGCTGTTCGGCCAGCTCTGGGGCCTGCACAACACCGGCCAGACCGGCGGCGTCGCCGATGCCGATATCGACGCCCCCGAGGCCTGGGACCGCTCCACCGGCAGCCGCGGTGTGGTCGTCGCGGTCATCGACACCGGCGTCGACTACACCCACCCGGACCTCGCCGCCAACATGTGGACGAACCCCGGCGAGATCCCCGGCAACGGCATCGATGACGATGGCAATGGCTACATCGACGACGTCTATGGCTATGACTTCGCCAATGACGACGGCGATCCGATCGACGACCAGGGCCATGGCACCCACTGCGCCGGTACCATCGGCGCCGTCGGCAACAACGGCATCGGCGTCGCCGGTGTCAACTGGAATGTCCGCATCATGGCGCTGAAGTTCCTCGCCGCCGACGGCAGCGGCTCCACCGCCGGGGCCATCGCGGCCATCGACTACGCCATCCGCATGGGCGCCACCCTGACCAGCAACAGTTGGTCCGGCTACGGCTACTCGCAGGCCCTCTACGACGCGGTAAGCCGCACCCGCAGCGCCGGCCAGCTCTTCGTCGCCGCCGCCAGCAACGAGTCGAACAACAACGACGGCGCCTTCTCGGCCTACCCGGCCTCGTTCGACCACGACAACATCGTCGCCGTGGCCGCCACCGACGCCACCGACACCCTGGCCTGGTTCAGCAACTACGGCGCCACCTCGGTCGACCTGGCCGCGCCCGGTGAGGACATCCTCAGCACCGCCCCCGGCGGCGGCTACCAGACCATGTCCGGCACCTCGATGGCCACACCGCACGTCGCCGGCGTCGCGGCGCTCCTCTACGCGCGTTCGCCGCGGGCCTCGTTCGCCGACGTCAAGGCCGGCCTCCTCGACGGCACCGACAGCATCCCGGCCCTGGATGGTTACGTCCTCACCGGCGGCCGCCTCAATGCCCGCGCTGCCATGGACCTCGCCAGCGCCCGCGTCATGGTCGCCTGCTTCCGCGCCGACGACCGCATGGACGACCGCCGCTTCGTGCTCGACCTCACCGAGCGCGAGGACGTCTTCACCCTCACCGACGCCACCGGCGCCGAGACCACCGCACGCTTTGCGGCCACCTGGGCCGACGGCAGTGGCGTCAGCGTCCACGCCCCCGCCGCCGCCGAGGCGCACTTCCTCAGCCTGCCCGGCGACAGCGACCGCGATGGCCTGCCGGAGTGGTTCGAGGCCGCCCTGAACTTCAACCCGGCCCTGCCGGACGGCGATCTCGACCTCGACGGCGATCTCCTCACGAACTTCACTGAATCCCTCGCCGGCACGCACCCGTACCTCGGCGTCACCGACGGCGTCACCCCGGACCAGCTCCTGGACAGTGACGGCGACGGCCGCAGCAACCTCCAGGAACAGCTCGACGGCACCCACCCCGGCGTGGCCACCGTCGGCGGTGCCGATGTCAGCGACCTCGATGACGACGGCCGTACCGACGCCGTTGAGGTCACGGCCGGCAGTGACCCGGACGACGCCCTGTCGCCGTGGCTGTCGCGCGCCCTGCGCCTCGGCCAGGCGGGCGATCGCCTCGTTCTGCCCAACCAGCCGCGCTTCGCCCTGAGCGGCTCCTGGACAGTCGATGCCTGGGTCAAGATCGACGCGGCCGACAGCGATGGCGGCGTCATCGTCAGCCGCCGTATCGACGCCGACCTGAATGGCACCTTCGAGACCGCCAACTACGAGCTCGGCGTCGCCGCCATCGGCGGGGCCCTGCGGCCGTATGCCCGCTTCGTCAGTGCCAAGGACGCGGCCGGCAACGGCGGCGTCGCCCTGCAGGTCCCGACGGCCGCCAACGCGGCCGCGGTGCCGGTGATCGAGACCGGCGTCTGGACCCACATCGCCGCCGTCTACGGCGCCGAGGCCAAGACCCTCTCGATCGTCGTCAACAACGGCTTCCCGACCTCGATTCCGGTCGGGAGTGTCCGCCCCGGCGCCGATGCCGTCGGCGTCAGCGAGGTGGTCGTCGGTGACGGCTTCCTCGGCGACATCGACGCGGTCTGCGTCTGGAACGTCGCCCGCACCGACTTCAGCGACAACGATACCATCACCGTCGCCGACCGCCCGGCGGTCAGCCCGGTGGCGCCGAGCCTGGTGGGTACCGCCTCCAAGGACCCGCGCGTGACGCGTCATGCCGACCTGGCCCTCCTCGGCGACACCGAGAGCACCGACGCGGCGATCCCGAACAACAGCCCGTTCCGCGTCTCGGCCCGCCCGAGCGACCCGGTGGTGACCCCGGCCGCCCTCCCGATGGGCCTGGTTGCCAGCTACATCTTCGACGACAACGGCACCACCGCCCAGGACTTCGCCGTCAACCGCGACGACTGGAAGACCGAGTGGTTCAACGCCGCCGTCCTCGAGAGCATCGCCGACAGCGCCGAGATCGTCGAGGCGCCGACCTCGCCGGTGCAGCCCAGCGAGACCGACTCCGACGGCGATGGCATGCCGGACTGGTGGGAAGACGAGAATGGCCTCTGGAGCTGGTACGACGACTCGCAGTTCGATGACGACGGCGATGGCCTCGTGTCGATCTACGAGTACTGGGCCGGCACCAATCCCTACGCCGTCGACAGCGATGGCGATGGCATCCCGGACGGCCATGAGGACGCCGATGGCGACGGCCTCACCAACCTCGAGGAACAGACCTACGGCACCCGCCCGGATCTGAAGGACACCGACGACGACGGCGCCGAGGACAAGGCCGAGGTCACGGCGGTGACCAGCCCGACCCACCCGATGAGCGTCCCGAATCCGGCCCACAGCAACATGGCCGACCCGCGCAGCATGGCCCTGCGCCATGGCGAGGGCTTCGGCGTCATGCTGCCCTTCGGCCAGCGCTTCGCCTTCGGCTACGAGGGCTGGACCGTCGAAGCCTGGGTCTACCCCGGCCTCGTCGACCAGACCGGCGATATCCTCCGCTTCGAGGGCGATAACCGCGTCGGCTACCGCCTGTCGCTCGACAACGGCGTCCCCGAGGGCGTCATCTTCCGTAAGGGCGACAGCGCCACCGACACCGCCATCGTGCGCGTCGGCGGCGCCGGCAGCACCGCGGCGCTGGTCCCCGCGACCTGGACCCACCTGGCCCTCGTCTGGGAACCCGCCGAGAACACCCTGCGGCTCTACCGCGACGGCATCCTGATGCTGGCGCAGCAGACCCTCGCCGACCCGAGCGTCGGCACCAGCGGCAAGGCCTTCATGGCCCGCGGCTTCACCGACGGCGTC
>JAGVUW010000348.1 GCA_019136035.1 Verrucomicrobiota bacterium
TCCGGGGATGGGTGAACAGCGCCCGATAGTAGGCAATCTCCTGTTTCGCCCGGCTCAGGATCTTCTTTATACCCTCTGCTGGCACGATGGTGTCTCCTGTGTGGGGCACTATCGACGCTGGCCCACGACAGGCCAAGATACTCATCCGGGGCTTGCCGGCAAGGCTGCGGGCAGGAGTCGTCGGCTTGCGGGTCAGCCGCCGACCTGAAGGGGTCGCGCCTGACGGTCAGTGCGGCGGATGCTTCCCTCACGCGCCACCAGTAGCCAGGGAACCCAGGCGAGAAGCCTGGGCACGTTCTGGGAGCCCCCAGAGTGGCACCGCCGTCGCGGCGATGGGTGCGGCCGTCCCCCCGGGAGCGCCACTCTCCCGAGTGGCTCTGGGTCTGCCAATCAGGAGATTGGCGCTCCCGGGGGGCTTCCTGGCCTGGATCATTCGCGCAGCCCACTGATTCGCTCACAATTCCCTTGCGACGCACGGCTGCGGCGCACGTTTCGACGCGCATCGCCCCGCGCTGCGTGCTCAAGGCTAACCCCGAGCAAGAGGCCGCAAGGGCCTCACGTCGAAGCCCGAAGGGTGGCCTGTTCAGGTGCCATACAGCGGCGCGTGAATCGGTCAGGCCCGGGGCGCTACTCGTGGTCCTGGAGGTAGCGGTCGATCTCGTCGCGGTCTCCCAGGAGGTAGAGGGCGCTCTCGCCGGGGGCCAGTTTCAGGTCGAAGGTGGTGCTGTCGCGGGCGACGATTTCCTGGGCGTAGAGGTCGAGGACCCAGCGGGGCTGCTTCAGCGCCACCGCCGCGTCGATGGCGGCGGGGGCGTGGAAGGCCAGGAGGCGGTCGTTGCCCAGGAACCACGTCGGCGCCTCGGTGTAGAGATGCACGCCGGCGGTCCTGAAGATGGCGCGCAGGAGGGCCTCCGAGGCGAGGGGCAGGGCGCTGTAGTACGAGCGCATGCGGCCGGACTGCTTCCAGGCGAGGGCCGGGGCCTGGTTGTGGACGTAGCGGCCCAGGATGGTGGCCGCGGGGTCGGCGACGCTGAAGACCGGCCCGAGGGTGATGGGGACCGGGCTGAAGGGATCCTGATAGGGGCGAATCTCGTGGCGCTCGATGCCGTCGCCCTCGACCGCGATGGCCAGGTCGGTCCTGGCCTCGGGGCTCTTGGCGAGGGTGAGGCCGGTCAGCTCGGCCATGGCCTCGAGGCTGAGGCCATCCTGACTATCGACATACCCAGGCGCGTAGAGCCAGAGGGCGGTCTTGCCCTGGGACTCGAGCGTCGCACGGATCATCCGGCGCGTCTCGCGGTCCATGGCGGCGGCATTCAGGAAGATGAGGACCTTGTAGGGCTCGATCAGCGTCGGCGCGAAGTCCGAGAGGAGGTAGCATTCGGTGCTGGCGGCGACCTTCTTCAGTTCGTAGAAGACGGTCTTGGTCTGGCTGTTGAAGACGACGCCGCCGGCGTGCATGACGTCCATGCTGGCGATATCGCGGTTGTTGAGGAAGAGGGCGACCTCGGCGCCGGACGTGTGGGTGAATGCGGTGAGGCGTCGGCCGATGTCGGCGAAGCGGTTGAGGTGGCCCACGAGGCTGTCCTCGGCGTACCATCCGACCGAGCGTCTCCCGGTGAAGCCCTGGGCGAAGCCGCAGAACCACGCCAGGTCGCCCCGGACGGCGGTCTCGGCGAAGTCCCGGCGCATGACGTTCAGGGTCTCAGCCTGGCTGGTCGTGTAGTGGTCGCGCACGACATTCATGTCGACAGAAAACGTCCGTATGTCGTACTCCTCGATGAAGGCCTTGCCATGGTGTCGCATGGAGGCGGAGGGCAGTTGGGTGACGAGGGGCGTTCCGGCGCGGACGCCCCAGTAGCCCTGGATGGTCGCGAGGAAGTCGATGGCGGGGGCATTGAGGACGACATCGAGGCTCATGGGACCGACCTGGTGGAGGCCGTACATGCGGGTGCCGAAGGACGCATAGGTCCCGATGGTGTAGAAGCCCCAGGCGCCGACGAGGATGCGCCCCTCTCCGGCGGTCTTGAAGGCAGCCGCGATCTCGGCGACGGCGTTGGCGACGGCGTCCGAGTGGAACTCCCAGTAGTCCATGGCCATGCGTCCGGCAGCCGGGTCGCGGAAGCAGGGCTCCTCGAGTCGGCGCAGCTCATCGGGCTCGACGCTGGCGTTGTCGAAGGTCGCCGCCGGTCGTTTCCAGGCGTTGCGGAGGGCGTCGACGTCGTTGTGGTAGCGTTTCCGGAGGAACTGGCGGAAGCCGCGTGCGGCGGCGGGTGAGACATCGCCGAGGGCGATCTCGTGGCGTGGCGTCGTCCCGGCGCGGTTGACCGCATACCCGTAGATCATGGTCTCGCCGCCCAGGCCTGTGGTCAGGACCACCCCTGCGATGTGGCCGGCGTAGTCGCTCTGGAGCATATGCCTGATGATCCGGGAGCCGCCCCGGATGGCCTCCTCGCGCCAGCGCTCCGACGAGAACGAGTGCATGATCCGGCGGCCGTCCGAGAGGACCGTCGCCTCGTCGGGGTGTGTGTTGGCGTAGTTGACGCGGCAGTCCAGCGGGATGAGCAGGTAGGCATTCGGGTAGAATCGCAGGACCTCGCGGATCTGCTGGTCGAGCCCGGGCAGGATACGCCGGAAGTGGGCCTCCTCGTCGATGCCGTCCGGCGGGAAGAGGGCGCAATCGGCCGGGCTGAAGCGGTAGATGCCGGCGCGGATGGCGCTCTGCTCGCCCAGTTCGCGGTAGGTCGTGAACGCGGCATTGAGGGCGAAGACCACGGGGGGCATGACCTCGCCGTTGACAACGATGCGCGTCTGGTTGTTGACCATGCGGACTTCAGCCGTGCTGGGGGTGCTCTTCAGGGCGGGCGCCGCGGGGAAGCGCCTGATGGCGAGGTGCGGCTCGGCTACGAAGCGGACGGGGAACTCGCCGAACTCGCCGAGGGCCCGGAGCCGCAGGGGCAGCCTGCCGTGCGGGGCCCACTCCGGGATGGAGAGCGCCAGGCGCACCTCGTAGGTCTGGCCGGCGGTCCACCGCGAGGTCGGGGTCGTCGGCATGATGTCAGCGGCGGCGAGGGTGTAGTCGGTCGAGTCGCTCGCCGGCTTCATGCCGACGATGGCGCGGAAGCCGTAGTCGGCGTCGACGGTGCGGTTCAGCCTGACTCGCGCCACCGCCTCGATCTGGGCCCCCGGCGCGCACTCGCTCGGCCAGCCGTCGAGGCCCACGACCTCGAAGCCGCCGTCGGTGCCAGGCGGCTCGAAGGTGTAGGCGATGTTCTCCTGGTAGCTCGGCAGCGACCGCGATACCGCCGCCGCCTCCCAGCGTCCCGCGGTCTCGCCCGGCAGGTACCATCCCTCGACCGGCGCCTGCAGGCACTCCCACTGGTCATCCGTGCCGATACGCTCCATGCCGCCGTGGTCATCGACGAGGACCAGCTCGGCCAACATGCCGAAGTTGCCGCCGAAATCCGAGGCGTGGACCGCGAGGACATTCTCGCCGGGCCGGACCCGGGCGGTGACGTCGTAGCTGATGACCGGGAAGCCGCCCGCGCCGATCTCCTCGCCATTCAGGTAGAGTCGGTAGGAGTCGTCGACGCTGATCATGAAGGCCGCCTTGGTCAGGGTACGGCCCTCGCTCCAGCGGAAACGGCGTCGGAAGCGGACATCGCGGTCGGCGCTTCTCCAGATGTACTTGCCGGCCCAGCGCGGCGGCGTGAGGAAGCTCCGGTTGGCGGCCCGGCCGGCGACCTGCAGGTCGCGGATGCCGATCTGGCCGGCCGCCGGAGCCGTGAAGGCGAGACGCAGCCGCGCCGTCAGCGTCGGCGGGAAGGCGGTCAGGGCCGTCGCATCGTCCTGAGTCGCCAGCGTCTGCCAGGCCTCGCCGAGCCGGGCGCTGACGGTGTACCCGGCCGGCATGAGTTCCTTGACCCAGGTCAGCCGCGTCCCGGTGACCGTCACCGGCGCCGGCCAGCGCACCTCGACCCAGGGGGCTGCGTCGCCCTTCTCGCTGAGGAGATACGTCGCGTAGAGGCCATCCATCGCGGCCTCGGCGCAACGGCTCTTGTCGGCGCGGTCCTGGGAACTCGGCAGCAGGACGGCGTTGCAGTCGGCCGTCGCGATGGCGTTCTCCACCGTCTCGAGCGCGGGGCCGGCAGGGCTCCGGCCGATGGGCGGCGCGGTCTCCGAGAAGTCCGGCGTCGTCGAGAGCCTGAGGACGTCGAGCCAGCTCGTGCCGGCGGTGGGGTTCCAGATCACGCCGCCCAGCATGATCGTATCCGCGACCTGCAGGTCCATGCCATCCCGGGGCTTCTCGACGCGCCGTTGGCCCTCGACGAAGAGGGCCGCCCTGTCGGGGCTCCACACGGCCTTGATCTCGCGCCACTCACCGGCATTCCAGTCGCCGGCGTCGGTCTCGATGTAGAAGGGATGCGGGAGCCGCCCGATGAGGAACTGGAGGCTCCCCGAGGGGCTCTTGCGGAGCTGGATGATGTCGTCCTGAATGCGGGCATGGAAGAAGAACTTGAACGACTGATCGGCGCCCGACCAATCGACCGCCCGGAGGCGCATCTCGAGGGTTCCCGACGCCGCCGAGAGGGCCCCGGCGGGCGGCACGGTGAAGCGGTCCTGCGGGCCGATCACGACGGCGCGGCCCTCCACGAAGCGCGGCGTCCCGGTCACCTGGCCCGGGCGGGGCAGGCCCTGGATCTTCAGGTCGGCATTGAAGTCCATGGTCATCGCAGCCTCGCCGGCGTTCAGCCGGATCGCCAGGGCGCCGGTGGCCAGCAGGGCCAGGGCCGGCCAGCGCAGGCGGTTCGTCGTGTGCATCATCGCTGTACGGCCTTTCGCCATCGGCGTCGGAGTCTCCATCCGGGTGTCCGCGGCCATGCCGGCGGCCTGTGCCGCCGGCTACGCGTCGTGTCCTTCCCGCGGCACGGCGGCCCTCGCGGCCCGGGCGACCCAGGGCGGCGCACCGCCGCCATCCAGGAGCGGCGCCTCGGCCTCGGGGGCCTGGTCGACGGCGGCGTCCATGCCGAGGTGCGTGAGCAGGCGGTCGACCGTATGCTTGGTCGGCAGGTCCGGGTTCCACTGCGCCTCAGCCAGCGCCACGAGCTGGAAGGGCGTGCGGCGACAGAAGACCGAGTGGTCGGCAACCAGGCAACCGTGCTTGTTCGCCGAACGCTTGGCCAGGAAGCGGCCGGCCCAGCGCTGCAGGAAGGTCATGTACAGGTAGTGGTTGTCGCGGCCGCCCGGGACGGCGTAGTGCCGTTCGTTGCTGGCCATCCACTCCGCCAGCGATGCCTCCGTGTACGGCGGGTCAGCCGGGCAGTCCTTGCTGAAGCCGTGGCCGTAGTGGATGCCCTTGTGGATGTAGCCGAAGTCCTCACCCTCACCCCGGACGCTCGTTCCCGAAACGCAGTTTTCCCAGTAGATGTTGCATCGCGGGTCGAGCTCCTTCAGGTGTGCGTAGTCGCCCAGGTCGTGATGGATCCCGCAGGAGATCCACAGGTCGGGGAACTCCGCCTTCACATCGTCGATGATGGGGTTGACGAAGTTGAGCATCAGCTCGCCCATCGTTTTCTCTCGGCAGCGCGGGCACTGGCATTTTGGCGCCTCGGTGAAGGACTGGAAGTAGATCCCGTCGCAGCCTGTGGGCGCATAGTCCTCGCGGATCTTGCGCAGGATCTCGCGCCGGAAGAACGCCAGGTTGAAGGCGCTGCTGGGGCACATCTCGACCCGGTCGCCCTGGCCGTGATCGAACTGCGGACCCAGGTCGAAGTTCCACTTCGGGATCCAGCCCCAGCCGAAGCCCCAGACGACACGAACGCCGCACTCATGGGCGGCGTCGACGTACTCCTTCGCGCGCTCCGGGAGGTAGTTGTCCCAGTGGATGAGCTCGTTGAGTTTCCAGCGGCTCATGTTCTCGATCCATGCCTTCTTGTCCGGCATGTTGCAGCCCCAGGTCCAGTGGCCGCGGAATTCGATGCGGGGGTAGTCCCGCCGGATGAATGCCTGCATGTCCAGGTCCCCGTGGTCCCGGCGGAGGCACTCCATGTGGTAGTGCTCGAGGTCACGCAGGGCATACAGCGCGCCGGCGGCGTCGGTCCCGGCGATCGCCAGGATCCGCCGCCGTTCGTCTCCCGGATGCGGGCCGCAGCGCATCGAGTAGCCCTGGGGATGCTCGGGCGGCGGCAGGAAGCCGTCGCGCAGGAGCTGCGCCAGGACGCGGTTGTTGTCGGCCGTGCCGACGACGATCGCGTCGGGCGCGGGCGCCTCGGTCGCCAGCTCGGCGGCATCGGGCGGCAGCGCCGGCGGCAACTCCAGCCCAACGTGCTCTCGCACCATCCGGCGCAGTTCGCGGCTTGTGTAACCCTCGATGCCGGGGGTGTTCTCAGCCCGGCAGATGACGTCGATCATGGCGTTGTCCTTCCACATGAACCCCTCTCGATGAGCTGCGGCGGCAAGAGCGTCTCCGGCGGGACCTCCCTGCCGTCCAGGCAGTCGAACAGGACTCCGGCGGCGACCTCGCCGGCCCGGATGCTGTCCAGTCTGATGGTCGTCAGGGGAGGCTCCGTGTAGTCGGCGAAGGCCTGTTCCCCTTCGCCGATGAGGGAGATGTCCTGCGGGATGCGGAGCCCCGCTTCCCGGACCGCCTTGAGGACTCCCAGCGATGCCCAGTCGCAGTGAGAAAACACTGCGGTGAAGGCCCTTCCGGACTCCAGGCAGGCCCGCGTCGCCTCGTACGCCGCCTGCGGGTATGACGACGCGCCGGGGTCGATATCGGCGACAAGGGCTTCATCCGTCGCCAGGCCGGCCTCCATGAGCGCTTCCCTGTAGCCCTCACGCCGCAACACCCCGATGGTATTCGCGTTGTGGGTGTTCGTCACACACAGGATGGACCGATGGCCAAGCGACAGGAGGTAGCGCGTGGCCATATGCCCCACCGCCTGGTTGTCGTAGCCGACAAATGGCACCCGCGGGGTCGTGCCGTGCCTCTGCCCCAGCAGCACGACCGGGACGCCCTGGTCCCGCAGGTGGCTGATGTAGGCCTTGACACGCTCGCAGACATACAGGGTCGAGCTGACGACGAGGCCGTCGACCTTCTTTTCCAGGAGGAACCGCGCCGCCGCCATCTCGTCCTCGCCGGAGCCGCCCGTGGTGCGCACGAGGAGCCCATGCCCCCGGGCCGTGGCACACTGCTCCACGCCCTGGAGGATGCCGCTTAGGCTCGCGGCATTGCCCAGGATCAGCCCGACCAGACTGCTCCTCCCCGACCGCAGACCCCGGGCCAGGATGTTCGGCGTGTAGCTGAGCCGCGCGGCGGCGTCCAGAACGCGCCGCTGCGTCGCCGCGCTGATCCTGATCGCGCTGGCCGTGCCATTGAGAACCCGGGATACCGTCGTCGGTGATACCCCGGCCTCTCGAGCAAGCTGATGTACGGTGATCCCCATAGCCCACTAAAAGCTTGTGCGCTGATCGTTTTAGCAGGACAACGTAGAGCCGCCGAACGGTGCTGTCAAGCGGGGGCGGACGGGGGCGGGGCGCCGCCGCCGTGGTTGCGGCTCGCGGACGCGTTCGCGTCTGTGGCCACTCGCCCGCCAGCGCCTGCGGCGGGCGATCGTTCGTGTCGTTCCACCCGGCGCCGCCGCGCCGGGACATGCGCAGGGATGCGCATGGCACCTCCCACCCGGCGCCGTCGCGCCGGGACATGCGCAGGGATGCGCATGGCACCTCCCGGCCGGCGCCCCGTGCGCCGGTGATCTGATTGAAGGGGTGCCAGAACCGGACTTTCACGCAGCCCTGCCGACAGTGTGGCGGCGGCTTGTCCGTCGGGTTGGCGGGGGTTACACTGGGATGCCGTGGGGCCGCGGTTGCCGGGGCTGTCCGGCATCGCGACGGCGGGCAGGGCTGGTCGTGTGGTGTTGTCGAGAGTCGGGAGGAGGCCGCCGATGAGCGTGGTGACCGGGTGGCGGGGGCTGGCGCGGGGGATGGCGCTGACGCTGGCGGCGCTGGGCGCGTGGGTGCCCTGGGCGTCGGGTCTGACGCTGGGTGCCGGGGGGCAGCCGCGTCTGGCGATTCGCACGGCGGCCGCGGCGAGTCTGCCGGAGCAGACGGCGGCGGCGGAGCTGCGTGACTACCTCGGCCGGGTGATCGGCGTCGCGCCGGAGCTCGAAGTTGAAGCGCCGGGGCAGGCCGGTCCGGCGGTCTATGTCGGTCCGACGGCCTTTGCGGCCGCGCACGGCCTGGACGGCGCCGGCATGGGCGCCGAGGAATGGGCCATCAAGGTCGCCGATGGGAGCCTCATCCTGGCGGGCGGCCGGCCGCGCGGGGTGCTCTACGCTGTCTACCGCTTCCTCGAGGACGAGGTTGGCGTGCA
>JAGVUW010000754.1 GCA_019136035.1 Verrucomicrobiota bacterium
GGCGGGAAGCCGAGGGTGCGGGCCTCCTGGATGGCCATCTCCAGGAACTGCTGGAGGCGGTCGACGTCGGCGCAGAGGTTGTTGTCGATGACGGTCTGGGCGAAGGTAGTGATATCGGCCTCGACGCGGGCTTCGGCCATGGCGCTGGCCACGGCCCGGCAGTCCTCCTGCGAGAGGAGCCCTTCGGTCACCACATGGAAGCAGAACCACTCGAGGTCTTTGTTCATAGAAGCATCCTCAGCGCCGATCCTCGGGGTGATGGCCGGGAGTTTCGCTGCCATTCTCGTCGAGGGCATAGCCGCGTGATTGCAGCCAGGAGGCCAGACGGCGCGACTGGTTGCCGTCGACCTCGAGGACGCCCTCGTGAAAGCGCGCCCGCAGGCCGAGGCGGACGCGGACATCGTCGGTCATCTGCATCTGCTCGAGGACATCCAGGCCACGCAGGCCGCGCACCCGGGTGACCTCCAGGCCGCCGCGGCGTGGGGTGACCTCGATGCGGACGGCCGGAGCGCCGCCGCGCAGGGCGATCGATCCGGCGTCCTTGAAGGCTTCCAGGAGGGCCTGGTCCTCGGGGTCGAGGCGCGGCTTGGCCGGTGCCGGTGTCGCGGCTGGCGGCAGCGGCGAGGCGGGCGGCCGCGTCGCGCCCCGCAGCTCGGGGAGCCTGGCGCGGAGGTCGGCGAAGGGATTGACCTTGAACTCGGGCGAGGCGGGCTCGCCGGCTCTGGTCTTGGATGCGCTCTTGCGTGCCATGGCGATATGTCCTCCCAGGCCGTCCTGCCGGGCCCGTCGCTGCGGGCTAGAGGATCCGATCGACGCTGACCATGTACCCGGGAAACAGCGATTCCAGTTCGTCGCGCATGCCGAGGTTGGAGGTGAAGGCCTCGGCGACCTCGCGGTAGACCTCGATGGGCAGGTGTGCCCCGGCGGTAGCGCGGCCGTGTTCGCGGTCGAAGACGACAAAGGCGAGTCGGCCGTCGGCGGGCTCGCTGGAGAAGTCGTACAGGAGGCGCTGCCGCACCGGGTCAAGGCGGGCGGAGCCGCCGGGGGTCTGGTAGAGCTGGTACTTGATGTACTCGATGATGCGGTCGTCGAGGCCGCGTTCGTGGAGGGCGATCTTCTCAATCAGGGCGCTGCGGTCGGTGACCAGCCGGCACGACGGCGGGGCCTGACCGCCCGCCGCGGTGAAGACCTCGGCGGTCACCGCCTGCATGCGCCGTTCGCACTCCGGCCATTGAGCCGGGTCGGCCTCGGCGATGAAGTAGACCAGGAAGCGGGCCTCGTCGTCGCGATAGAGTATCGGCACGTCCAGGACGAAGGCGGTCTGGCAGGCTTCGCAGGTGACGCGGTTCAGGTCGCCCTTGAAGAGCCGCTTCAGGTCGCCGCTGCGCGGCCGCACGACCGTGACCGGCTTCACGGCCACCGGCGCTTCGCACTGCGGGCAGTCGACGACCCGGGGCTGTTCGGGGCTCGGTTCCGGCCCGCTCTGACTCTGGCGCGTTCTTGGCATCATGCTTTCCTGGAGTGGAAGGGGCGGCGGCGGTACGTCCTCGGAGGAGGTCTCCCTCGACCGCGAGGCGCCCCGCGTACACGGCTTGTCGGCCCGGCGTTCTCGGCGAGGAATATACCGCAGCGCGGGCAAGGGAACCAGCCCGCGGCGATGCGACGCGGGGCGGTTTCGGCGTCCGGTTCGGGCACCCCTTCAGGGTGCGTGGTGCGTGTATTCGTGGTTCCGGGGGTCGCGCAGGCGCGACCCCCGGCTACGATCTGGCACCCCTCCAGGGTGGCCAGATGAGCGCTGACGCGGTCGTCGACCAGCCCGCGGCGACGCGACGCGGGGCGGTTCCGGCATCCGGCTCCGGCATCGCCAGGCCGCGGGCGTGGCGGGACAATCCGTCAGATGACGTAGCGTACGCCAGGGACCTTCGACAGGGCGTAGGTGAGCTGGTCGAGGGTGAGGCGGTCGGGGATCTGCACGGTGACGGTGTAGGTGACATAGCGCCCGGTCGACGAGGTGTTCCCCGCCGTGGGCGCCGCGGCGAAGGCGAAGGCCCGGAGGACCTCCTGGATCTTCACCGGGATCTCGGCCGCATCGGCACGTGCCAGGATCTTCCCCTGCCACTCCAGGGGGAACTGCAGTCCGGTCTGGGTGTCCGCATCGGCACTCATGCTCGCGATCTCCGGGGGGCCGTAAGGGGCGTCGTGTTTCGAGGGATGCTGTCGAGGGTCGGGTGGTCGCCACGGGCCCTTCGCGGGTCCGTGGCTGGGGGTGCTCCGTCAGGGCCGGACGTACGGGTTGTCGGCGATCTCCTCGCCGATCTGGGTGGTGTCGCCGTGGCCGGGGTAGACCGCGGTCTCTGCCGGGAGGGTGTAGAGCACGGTCCGGAGCGATCGACGCAGGTCGGCGCTGCTGCCGCCGGGGAGGTCGGTACGGCCGACGCTGCGGCGAAAGAGGGTATCGCCGGAGAAGAGGAGGGCGCCGGACGGGCAGTGGAAGCAGACGCAGCCCGGGGTGTGCCCGGGCGTGTGCAGGACACGCAGGTCCAGGCTGCCGAGGTCCGGGAGCTCGTGCACGGCCTCAGGGAGGTCCACGACGGCGGGAATCCACGGCGGGATGGCGTTGTCACGGCTGCGGTACAGTTCGCGGTCGGCGGCGTGGAGATAGACCGGCACGCCGGTGCGACGGCAGACCGCGCCGACGGCACCGATATGGTCGACGTGGGCGTGGGTCAGGAGCACCGCACGCAGGGACATGCCGGTAGCGGCCTGTGCCTCCAGCGCCTCCAGCACGAGGTCGGCATCGCCGCCGGGGTCGATCACCACGCCGGCGCCGGTGCTGTCATCCCATACTACGCAGCAGTTCACCTGTAGAGGCCCAACGGGGAAGGCCCTGACCTGCACAGCCATGCTGATATCCTGCCTGGGTCGAATCTGAACAAGGTTGACGCCGCTCGCCGCCGACTGCCCCTGCAGGCAGCCAGCCGCGGTTTTCGGCACAGCAGGCCGGTACTATAGCCCCTCGCAGCGCCGTTGCCGGACGGAGTCGCCCGGGCAGCCGGCTGTGGCTGGCCGGGCGCGCCGTCAGTCCTCGTACAGGAGCACGACCGGCTTCCAGAGGCCGCCGGCGCCGCCGCTGTCGTGGACGCGCACCGCCAGGGTCTGGGTCGTCCCCGGCTTGAGGATGCCGGTGAGGTCGACCCGGCGCGGCTTCTTCCAGAGTTCCGGGTCCTCACTCGCGGCGAAGAGCGACTCGTGGACCATGGCCCCATCGACGTAGAGCCGGAACGACTCATCGACGGCGCCGAACTCGATGGCGAGGCGTTTGCGGTTGGCCCAGGCGGCGGGGACCTCGAGGCGGCAGCGGTACCAGGCGAGGCCATCGTAGCCGGCCCAGCCCTGGGTCTCCCAGGCATTCAGGCTGGAGATCTCTTTCCAGGCGCCGTCGTCGAAGCCGGCGGTCTGCCAGCCGTCCTGGTCGCCGCGGCCCTCGGGGTCGGTCTGGAAGCGCCAGGTCACGAGGCGCGCCAGTTCATTGGGGCGCGGCAGGGCCTCCTCGAAGCCGCCGCCGTAGAGCCGCCGGTGGGTGGTGCTGCGGGCTTCGCGCCAGTAGACGTGGTGCAGTCCGAGGGTCCAGTCGTCGAGGTGCTGCCTGAAGAAGCCCTGTTTTTCCTGGAGCAGGGCGGTGACGCGCGCGGTGCTCTCCGGTGAGCCGCGGTGGTCGGCGACGGCCTGGCGCAGGTCGCGCTGGATGCGGGCGTAGTCGAGGGCGGTCTGGCAGGCCGCGAGGCGGGCCTGGACGCCGTCATCGCCGGCGGCCGCGGTGCGGGCCGCGGCCAGGAAGCCGCGCAGCTCGCCCAGGACCTCGTCGTTGTAGTAAACCGCGGTCATCTCATGGAAGCCGCGGTCGCGGTCGTGGTCGGCATTGGGGTCGCGGTAGGCGGCGATCTCGCGGGTGAGGGCCTCGAGGCGGTCCCAGTACTGCCGCATCGGCGCGACGGCCGGGCCGTAGGCGGCGGTGAGGAACTCGTCGAGGAGGGCGTCGACCGAGCGGGTCGGGTCCCAGAGCAGGCCGGTGAGGACGTAGAAGATCGGCGCCTGGGCGGCGTACTGGTGCGTCATGCTGTCGAAGTCGGTGCCGAGCATGCCGGTGCGGAAGCACTCCTGGATATCGCGGCCGAGGTCGCGGGCGTAGTTCATCGGGAAGCCATGGCCGACGAGGAGGAGATTGGGGCGCAGGAACAGCTTGCAGCCGGTGGCACTCCAGCCGGCCCAGTCGCGGCGGCTCTGCTCGTTGTATTCGGCGTTGAGGTAGTTGAAGCCGACGTAGGCGATGACGACGCGCGGCGAGAGCTTCTCGCGCAGGGGCGGGTGGTTGTAGTTGCTGTAGGCGTAGGCGCCGATGTAGCGTCCGGGGCAGCGGTCGCCCAGTCGCAGCGCGATCTGGTTCCAGTGCCAGACCATGCGGTCGCTCAGGGACGGGTACTGGAAGTTCTGACCCGGGTAGTTCATCTCGGTCGGCAGACCCTCGGGCGGGTCGAGGGCCTTGCAGGTCGGGCACATGCAGTAGCCGCGGCTGTCGTTGGGGCAGGCGCTGAAGCTGAGGGCGTCGGGGTTCTTCTCGAGGTAGTCGACGCCGCGGGCGGCGATGAAGTCGAGCAACTCGGGATTGGTGTCGCAGAGCTTGGCGCGTTCCAGGCTCGGGTAGGGCTTCTCAGGGGTGACCCGGGTGCCGTCGGGCATCATTGCGAACCACTCCGGGTGCTCCTTGCCGTAGTCGCGCAGCCAGTTGTTGTAGGCATGGCCGAAGCGGAAATTGGCGCGGCGGCCGAGGCGCCGGCGCGCCGACCAGGCGGTGTACTCTTTCCCCAGCCGGTCCGTCATCTCCGGGGTCATCCCGAGCTTGCCCACGGCGTTGTCCCAGTCGCGCAGGCCGGGGCGGATATGCCGCTGGATCAGCGGCGGCTGGAAGCGCCGGTCGCCGTCGGGGATGGCCACGTCCGCCCGGCGCGGCACCACGGTGCCCGTGGCGCCCGGCCAGAGCCAGCGCACGCCGAGGTCGTTCTCGAGGAAGTCGTAGACCGCGTACAGCGTCCCGATGGCGCGGTCGGCCGTCGCCGGGACGCGATTGCGATCGTCGCGGTCACCGCCAAGGAGGAACAGCCGCGTGCCGCTGCAACGCACGACGATCGCCTCAGGCTCGAGGCTGGCGGTGTCCAGCCCGGCGGCACGACTCTCGGCGGTGTCGCCGACCAGCACGCGGGGGCGCACATCGGCGCCGTCGAGGGCGCTCTCGACGACCACGGGCAGGGCCGTGCCGGTCATGGCCGTGAGGTGCTCGTTGAGCTCGGCGACGGCGTGGCGGACCACGCCCGTGGGCCGCTCGGCCGTCACGATCACGGCCAGCGGCCGCCCCGCCTCGTAGAGGGTCACGGCCCCGGCGGTCCAGCCCGCCCAGCCGACGATCAGAGTGACGACGATCCGCCAGGCCGCCTGTCTGCAGTGCATAGTGTTGCTCCCAGAGGTTGATCTGTGCACACTATGGCGCCGAAGACAGCCCGCCGCCAACCGCCGCTCGGGAGAGCCGAGCCGGTCCGGAGAGCGCGGCGGCGCTCACCTGGCACCCCTTCAGGGTGACCAGGCGAGCACTGACGCGATCCTCGCTCAGCCCTGAGAGGCTCGCCGCGGCGGCGCGCCGCATCTGCTCCTATATTAGAGGTATGGCATCACCTGTTCCGCCGATGGGGGTGAAGGTATGAAGACCCATTCCAGCGTCGCTCTGCTTGCCTGTCTCCTGGCCTCGGCCGCGGTAGCCCAGGACCGCGAGGAGGGGGTGCCGGTCACTGGCCTTCGGGCGGTCTATCGTCAGGGCCAGGTCTTCGTGACCTGGTCGGAGGCGGCACTGCCGTCGGGGTCCACCCTGAATGTGTACTCGCACTCCGCCGAACTGGGTCCGGAGAACCTCGCCGAGGCGCGCCTGCTGGCCCGTCAGGTGGACCCGTGCAGTGCGCGTGACTGGTGGCAGGATCCGGCCTCGTTCAGCGCTGACGCGGCGCCGGCTGAGCCGGTGGGATGGCGCCTGGGGCCGTCGGAGGCGCCGCTGGACCCGAGCGGTGGGCTCTTCGTGCACACGGTCACGGCCGAGACCGCCGGGCCGCGCTGGTACGCCGTCACCTGGACCGACGCCAGCGGCCGGGAGCACGCGGAGGTCCTCGCCGGGGCGAACGCGACGACAGCGGCGGTGGAGGGCACCGAGGCGCAGGTCCGTCCGCTCTGGCAGGGCGCCGAGGGCGCTCTGCCGGCCCCGGACTCTGCCAGCGGTCGGCGGCTGGTGCTGGCGCTGCATGGCCGCGGTGGCGGTGCGACCGCGGGCGAGCGTGCCAGCGCAGTCAACTGCCTGTGGTTCGGCGATGCCACGCAGGGCTGGCGCGAGGGCCTGCCCTTCAAGTTCCACGTCAGCCTCCAGCCCGACAGCGTGGTGATCACGCCGATGGACCGCGTCTGGGTCGGCCGACCGGTGCTGGAGTCCAAGGACCGCCGCGACCACTGCCCGGCGGTGAGCACGTGGTGGTTCGGCTACAATGCCGAGATTCGGCGCACGACGCAGACCGGCCCCATCGTGGCGCCCAACTACACCGAGCGCTACCTCCTGGCGCTGGTGCGCTGGGCGCAGAATGACCTCGGTTGCGACCCAAACGCGACCTACGTGCGCGGCGGCTCCATGGGCGGCTCCGGTGCAGTGGCACTGGCGCTGCATTTCCCCGAGGTCTTTGCGGCCGTCCTGGCGCAGGTCCCGGTCTACGCCATGACCCGCCCCGGTAGCGGCAGCGCCGTCCGGCTGGAATGCGTCTGCGGGCCGCTGGGCGAGGAACCCGCCGTCACCGCCGACGGCACGCCCCTCCTGGAGTACTTCGACGGCCCGCGGAATATCCAGGCCGCCAGCGCCGACACCCCGCCGATCTTTGCGACCAATGGCCGCCGCGATGCCTCGATTCCCTGGGAGAACAACCCGCCGTTCTACGCCGCGGCGAACCGTGCCCGCCAGGCCTTCGCCGTCTACTGGAACAACGGCGGGCATGGCATGTCCGGCGAGGCCCCGGCCGACGTTAAAGCCTGGTCCGACGCCATCTACCGCTACCGCCTGGATACCAGCTACCTCGCCTTCAGCGACTGCTCCGACAACCGCCGCTATGGCCAGGGCGACCCCGCCGACGGCGATCTGGAGGGCTGGCTCAACCGCGGCCTCGGCTGGAGCGACCTCGAGGACAGCGCTGAGGTGTACGCGGTGACGGTCACGGCCGGCTATCCGGGGATGACGTACCCGGTCAGCGTCGCCGTGACGCCGCGCCGCCGTCAGTCGTTCCGCCCTCCGTCCGGCGCCGTCCTGACGGCGCAGGTCGGCGGCGAGGCGCCGCAGACGCTGACAGTCGAGGCGTCGGGGCTGTTCACGGTGCCGGCGGTGCGCATCGCCGACGCCGCCGGCGCGCGGCTGGTCATTCGGCGCCGGTGATGTCGTCGTCGTCGCCCGCGCCGGCGGCCACCGCGGCCGCGACGCGGTAGCCGATCTCGGCGCTGAAGCCCCGCCCGGCCAGGAAGCGCAGGAGCCGGTCGCGGTCCTGGCGCGGGGCGCTGCCGGGCCGGGCGCGCAGCGCCGACCACTTGCGCCGGCCGGCCTCCAGGGCCGAGGCGTACTCGCTGTCGGCACCCGCCTCATCGAGGACGGCGCGCAGGGCCTCCTCGGCGAGCTCGGCGGGGACCTGCCGGCGCAGCAGCTCGGCCTTGAGGCGACGGCGCCCGGCCGGGTTCGAGCCCTGCAGGCGTTCCTCGCAGAAGGCCACGGCGAACTGCTGGTCATCCAGGAGGCCGGCGCGGCAGAGGTCGTCGGTGACCAGGGCCACCAGCGCCTCGGCGAAGCCGCGCTTCAGCAGCTTGGCGCGGAGCTGGCCGACGCTGTGAGCACGGCGGTCCAAGAGAGACAACGCGCGTTCGCGACACTCATCGAAGACCTCTCGCGTCAGTCGCATGGCACCCCCAGTCCGGGGCAGAACAATGCCCTCCGCCGCTCTATGTAGATCCGGTTCGGCGGAAAAGCAAGCGGCGGGTATCCCCGAAGCAGCCCTGACGAAAACGCCGTTCTTCGCGTTGTGCGGTTGCCTTGACCTGTAGCTGAGGGGTGGAAGGGGCTCACTTTTTTGTTTTCGTGATGCCCCTTTCCGCTTGATAGGCTTATAAGTAGTACTACGTGTAAGTATAAGGAACACTAATGAACGCTGTCGTACCAGTCCCGGCGGGGGGCCGCAGAAAAGCGCCGGCAGCGACTCTTGCCCCAGGGGGGCTCCCCGCGCATAGTTCGGTCCGGTGTGAGCCG
>JAGVUW010000850.1 GCA_019136035.1 Verrucomicrobiota bacterium
AGGCGCCCGTCGTGCCAGGCCAGGCCCGCGACCGCGGCGCCGCCCAGGTCGACCTGGCCGATGCGGCTGCCGTCGGCAGCGGCCAGGACGGTGATGCCCTCGGCGCCGCCGATGACGAGGTGGTCGCCGACTTTGATCATGGTCTGGGCGTTCGGGCAGGGCGCCTCCCAGACCTCTGCCGGCTGCGCCGACGCGAGGCAGTCTTCGCGGCGCAGAGCCAGGACGGCGTTGTCCTGGAGGACGTAGGCGTCGAGGCCGTCGACGATGACCTGACGGCCGGCGATGGTGAGGAGGCTCTCGGTGGCCTTCTCGTCGAAGATGTGAATGACGCCGCCCTCACCCGGTCCGGTGGCGATGGTGCGGTTGACGACCAGGGCGCTGCTGCCGCCGGGGAGGTCCTTGCCCCACGAGTTGGACTGGCCGAGGCGGTTCAGGGGTTTGCCGGTCTCGCGGTCGAAGACCTGGAAGGGCGTGCGCCCGGTGGGTACGAAGAGGCGGGTCGGCGAGAGGAGCATGAAGCCCTGGGGCACGCAGGCGGTGGCCTCCTGCCAACGGCGGCTGCCGTCGAGGGCGTCCACGGCGCAGAGGTAGGTGCCGACGGTGGGGAAGACCCCGGCGCCGACGTAGACGGTGCCGCGGTCGATGCAGATGCCGCAGCGGACGGGCCAGGCGGAGGCGAGCCGTTCGTTGGCGGGGAGCATGGTCCCGTCGGGTCCGGGGCGGTAGCGCCAGAGCCTCTCGCCGGTGGCGGCCTGGAGGCAGACGAGCCAGCCGTCGTCGCTGGCGGCGTAGACGCGGTCGGCCCAGAGGGCCGGCGCCAGGCGGACCGGGCCGCCGGTGTAGTGTCGCCAGAGTTCCTGGCCGGTCGCGGCGTCGAGGCAGACCACGGCGTCGTGGGCGGCGTCGCCGTAGAAGAGCCGACCGTCGGCGACGACGGCGTGGCAGGCGTGGTCGTAGGTCAGGGTCGGGCTGAGCTGGTGCTGCACGGCGGGGTTATCGGCGCGCGGTGGCGGCCAGGCGGGCGCCGGCGGCGCCGCGGGGACGTGCGTCCAGTCCAGGCGCAGAGGCCAGGTCAGGCGCTCGCGGCTGACGGCGCTGCGTTCGTTGTCGGCCCGGAAGGTCCGCCAGCCGCGGGAGCGGTCGGCCCATTCGGCGAGGCCGAGGAGGCGCTGGGCCAGTGCCGGGAGGGCCGCGAGGGCTTCGGCATGGCCCTGGATGGCCTGGGCGAGGATCGCGTCGCGTTCACGGGCGCATTCCTCGAATTGGGCCAGGCGCGCGGCGGCGACGGCGGCCTGGGCGGGCTGTTCGGCCTGGATCTGGGTGAGACGGGCGCGCAGGCGGTGCAGGGATGACGACGGGTAGTCGAGGAGGCGCGCCAGGAGGGGCTCGACCTGCCAGAGGCCGGCTTCGACGCGGGCGATGTCATCGAGGCGGCGGTTGCAGGCCTCGTAGCGTCGCAGGAGGCTGAGGCGGTCGGTGGCGTCGGGCAGGGCGGGCGCCAGGGCGCCGAGGTCGGCCAGCATGGCGGCGGTGCCGCGCTCGACGCCGGCGAGCACGGCCTCGAGCTCGAAGATCTGGAGGCGCAGGCCGCCGAGGTGGTCATGGAAGCGCGCCATGAGGGTCGGGTAGGCCTTGGCGAGCGCCGGACGGGCCTCGGTCTGCCAGGACGGCCGTCGGCCGTGGTCGTCGAAGGCGCGGCACTGGACGGCGGCGTCGGCGGCGCTGCCGTCGTCCAGGCCGACGATGGCCTGGAAGCGCACCGCCTCGGGTGGCACGGCGTAGGCCAGGAGGGTCGGCGTCGGCAGGGCCAGGGCGGTCGCGAAGCGCTGTCCGGCGAGAGTGACCGCGCGGCCGGCCAGGGCGCTGGCGGGCACGCTGGCGAAGGCCGGCGGCAGGTCGAGCAGGGGCCGTCGCGAGCCGTCCTTAAGGACAAAGGCCGCCTCGGCCCACGCCGCCAGGCCGCCGGTGGCGTTCGGTGCCGGCTCGACCGTCAGCCAGAGGTGCGGCAGGCCCTCGACGCCGGTGTCGATGGTCTTGGGGGCGGCCTTGGGCCGCAGTACCGGGCTGAAGAACGGCCGGAAGGCGGCTGCAGTCGTCGCCGTCGCCTCGTCCCGGGCCGTCGCGGTGATCCAGCCCTCCAGGGCGTCGGCCCAGGTCGCAGCGCCGGCGATGGCCGGCGGGATGGCGGCCGCGGCGGCGGGATCGGGGGGTGTCAGGCGGTTCTGGCAGGGTATGAAGGCGACATAGAAGCCGGCATTCTGGTTCTGGAAGCCGGGCATGTCGTAGGTCTCGATGACGAAGGCGCCGTTGCCGCCGTTGGCGGTGGGGTCATAGGCCCAGGCGATGGCGTTATCCTCGACCCCGTCGGGGGCCATCTGGGCGATCTGGACGAGGAGGACGCCATCCGCGGCATCGGCGGCGGCGCCGAGGACGCTAAACTCGTAGCGCCCGGGTGCGGTCGGCCGGACGCCGAACTGGCCGGTCCCGGCGAGGACGCGGCCATCCGCCGCGACCCAGCCGCCGACGAGTCCAGGAGTGCTGTAGGGGAGGTAGACAAGGCTGAAGGCGCAGAGCTCCTCCTTGCGGAAGTTGTCGCCCTCGTCAGCGATGCGGAGGTGCCAGGCGCTGCCGTCGGGCAGCGGCCCCACGGCGGTGATGTTATCGCCGTTGGCGGCGGCGACGACGAAGAGGAGCCCATCCTCGAGGGCGTCGACGCCGCCGAGGGCGAGGCGGACCTCGCCGGCGCAGGAGCCCTGCCGTACGGGCTCGATGCGGGTGCCCTCCGGGAGGTTCCCCGAGGCCAGGATGGTGGCGCCGTCCTTGGCGACGTGGGCGCCGATCCAGCCATCGGCGAAGGGGAACACGGCCGCGGCGCTGTCGACATTGGCCTCAGCGCCGTTCCCGGCATGGGCGAAGCCCGCCACCCAGACCGGGCCGGCGGGGTCGGAGCCGGCGGTCAGGCCGCCCGCGACCTCGACTCCACCGCGACGCTCCAGCGGCATGAGCTCGTTCAGCGAGGCCATGATGACCGCCTCGGCCTGCCGGAAGGGCCGGCCCGCGGGCAGATCCGGAGTGGCGCCGCGGCCGAGGGTCCAGTCGCCGCGGTTGCCGCTGGCGGCGTAGAAGCCCGCGTCGGGGGTCTGGGCCGCGATGCGTGCCACCGGCCGCTCGTCGACGCTGCCGCCGCTGGGTTCGACGTCGATGCGGGCCACCGCCACGGCGCCGTGGAGGGCCGTCGTGGTGAGACCGGCCAGAATCAGTGCGGCTGCACAGAGGCGTGAGCGTCGTGTCGTGGATGCGAAGGCCAGCATGGGCAGGGTCACTTTCATGGAATACACCGGCGCCGCGCCGGCCGCGCCGGCCACCGCCTAACCTGCACCGCCGCAGAGGCGATGCAAGGGCGCGGCGGCATCCCAGCCCTCATTCCTGGCTGACGCCAGCGGCGAGCCACGGTTGGCCGCCGCCGCGGCCCCGCCGATCACCACGGTCCAGACCCAGCACGCGCGGTGGCGGAGGGCGCTATCCATGTGCCCATGCCGAGGCGCGCCCGGTAGCGGTGCGGGGTCACCTGGCGGTAGCGCTTGAAGACTTTGGTGAAGTAGCTTTGGTCGGTGAACCCGGTCCGCAGGGCCACTTCCGCCACCTTGATGCCCTCGCGCGCCAGCAGTTCGGCGGCCCGGTCCACGCGGATACGGTTGAGCAGCACCGTGAAGGTGGCGCCGGCTTCCCTGGCGATCAGGCAGGAGAAGTGCGAGGGCGAGACGTGCACCGCGCGGGCCACGACGTCGCGCGAGATCGGTTCGGCGTAATGCCGCTCCATGTAGGCCATGGCCTCGGCCAGGACACTGCCGGGATCGCGGTGCCGGTTCTTCTCGATGGCGTCCATCATGTGTTCGAGCGTGCGGGCGAGCCACCCGGCAAGAACCTCCAGCGAGTGGATCTCGGACAGGTCGGACATGCACTTGAAGTTGGCGCCCAGCAGCGCCTCCGGACTGCCCCCGGCCTCGACCGCAGTGCGGCACATGCTGACCACCAGTTCCATGAAGATGCTCTTGACGAGGTGCAGGCGGTCGCCGGCGTGGCAGTGGATGATCATCAGGATGCGGTTGAGGATCTCGCGTGCTTCGCTGCGGTCGCCGCTGCGGATCGCGGAGAACAGGGCCGGCTCCTCGCGCAGGTAGAGCGTTCGGATCGTGTTGCGGCTGGCCGTTTTGTAGGAATGGATGGCGTAGGCCCGCTGTTGTTCGTCGACATACTCACGGCGCCGCAGTTCCAGTTCGGCCGCGTTCGTCAGGTTGAACTGCTCGGCCAGTTCCCGTAGTTCCACGCAGGCGCGGCGCAGGTCGGGGACCGGCCGCTCCGGGTTGGGTGTGAACGCATCCGCCTCCGCCAGGCTGGCCAGGAGGCCGCCTGTGACCTCGCGGTTGTGCATCAGCGGCACGGCCCAGAGCAGTCGGTTACCGGGGCAGAACGACACGGTCGGTTCGCCCCAGCGCCGCGTTTCCCGCAGTGCCACCAGCCGCGCCTCGATGCATGCCGGACGGTTGCAGCCGTCGCACGGCGAACTCCCCAGTGCCACGACCCCGTCACGGGTCACCGCACAGACGGCGACTGGCCAGGCTCGCGTGTAGTCGCGGACCAGTGCCGCAAACGTGTTTCGGTCAATGCTCAGTGTCGGTCCGTCCATCGCCGTCGCCGCCGTCCTCTAGGGCTACCATGCTCTGGCCATAGTGAGGCCACGCCGTGATGACGCTATTATCGTACAAAAATACCAAAACTTCAAACCGTAGTCCAAGACCTGCCCATGCTTTTGGTTTATTATGGTTGGCATTGATGGTGTAGGCATGGCGTTGTGCAGGGCGGGCGACGATTGGGCGCCCGCGTCAGGAACCGCAGAACCAGCAAGGGCACGGACGATGACACGCCGCGACATTTTGCTTGCAGCCATTCGCAATCAGCAGACCCCGCGCGCCGCCTGGGTGCCGTTTGTCGGCGTGCATGGCGCCAAGCTGATCCACAAGACCGCCACCGAGTACCTGCAGTCGGCCGACCTGATCGTGCAGGGCTTGAAGCGCGCCAGCGAGATCTACCGTCCCGACGGCCTGCCGATCGCGTTCGACCTGCAGATCGAGGCTGAAATCCTCGGTTGCCGTCTGCACTGGGCCGACGAAGTTCCGCCCAGCGTCACGACCCACCCGTTGTCCTCCTGCAAGATTGCGGACCTGCCCGCGTACGACGCCGGCAAGGGCCGATTGCCGGTGGTCCTCGAGGCCCTCGACATCATGAAGCGGGATCTGGGGGACGAGATCGCGCTCTACGGCCTGATCTGCGGACCTTTCACCCTGGCCCTGCACCTGTTCGGCAATGACATCTTCCTCGACATGTTCGATAAGCCCGAAGAGGTCAAAGAGGTCGTTTCGTACTGCGCCGACATCGGGATCACGACCGCCGGTTACTACCTGGACCATGGGGCCGACGTGATCGCGGTCGTGGACCCCATGACCAGCCAGATTTCGCCGGCGCATTTCGGGGAGTTCGTGGCGCCGTACGTGAACCGCGTGTTCGACTTCGTGCGCTCACGGCAATCCCTGTCGTCGATCTTCGTCTGCGGTGACGTCACGCGCAATCTCGAGGTCATGTGCCAGACGCGCGCCGACAACATCTCCGTGGACGAGCAGATCAACATGGCGGCCCTGCGCGAACTCTGCGGCCGGACCGGCAAGTCCTTCGGTGGCAACATCAAGCTTACGGCTGTCCTGCTGCTGGGCGACGAGGACGACGCCAAGATGGAGGCGGTCGGGATCCTCGATCAGTGCGGCACCAAGGGCTTTGTCCTTGCCCCCGGCTGCGACCTGCCCTACGCGGTGCCCGAGAAGAACCTGGAAGCCGTCGCCACCATGGCCCTGGACGAGTACCGGCGCCAGGTTGCGCGCGAAACCCTGCACAGCAAGAAGAGCGACAGCTTCGACGATATCCAACTGCCCGACTACCAAGCGCGCAACGCGGTCGTCATCGACGTCATCACGCTGGATTCGACGTCCTGTGCGCCGTGTCAGTACATGTTGGAGGCGGTGCAGAAGGCGGCGAATACCACGCCGGTGCGCGTCTTCATCAACGAGCACAAGATCAAGGTGCGGGAGGGTATCGGCATGATGGTCAAGCTGGGCGTCAAGAACCTGCCGACCATCTGCATCGACGGCGAGATCAAGTTTGCCTCCATGATCCCGGACCAGAAGACCCTGGTCGGCGCCATCGAAGCTGCGGCTCGCGCTAAGATGCAGGGCTGAGGTGTGGCGAACCGACGCGACGCCTGCCGGCGCCCGGCAACGCCGGGCCAACCCAGCCCGCGAGCGCCGATAGACGGAACGATCCATTCGCGCGGGGGAGTTGCGTATGCTGCCGCTATGCCTGGTCACCGGCTTCCTCGGCACGGGCAAGACGTCCCTGCTGAAGCACATCGTCAGCAGCCGGCCCGACGCCAAGCTTGTGTACCTGGTCAACGAGTTCTCCCCTGAGGACGTGGACGGCGCGGTGCTGCTGGACACCCGGTACCCGGATGTCGTCCGGCTCCCGGGCGGCAGCATCTTCTGCAAGTGCCTGGTCACGCAGTTCATCTCGCATTTGAACGCGATTCCGGAGCGGTTCCCCGAGGCCGAGGGCGTGATCATCGAAGCCAGCGGCATGGCGAACCCGAAGGTGATCGAGTCCATGCTCGAGGAGACCGGCCTGGACAAGGCCTACAGCCTGGACGGAATCATCACCGTCGTCGAGCGGCGCAGTTTCACGGCGTTGCGGCATACGCTCCCGAACATCCTGGCGCAGATCAATACGGCTGACGTGATCGTTGTCAACAAGACGGACCTGTCGACGCCGGAGCAGCTCGCGGTCCTTGAGTCCGAACTGCGTGCGCTGAACCCCCGCGCCGAAATCCGGCGCGCTGTGCACGGCCGCGTCGACCTGGATCTGTTCGGGCATGCCGGCCGCCGCGGCCTGCATGGCGTCATGGACATGTGCCGCGATCCGCACTACTCGAGCGATTTCATCCCGATTCCCGGCGACACGGACCTGGCCGAGTTGCGCGCCGGAGTGCTCGGGCACGCCAACGCCATCCTGCGTGCCAAGGGCTTTCTGCGTTCGGCCGGCAAGACATGGTACCTGGACTATTCCACGACCGGGATCAGCCTGACCGAGAGCCCTCTGCCCACGACCGCAACCCCCGGGCTGGCGGTGATCCTGCGCGGCGACGCGTCGGCGCACGCGCGGGCGTGGGTCGACGCGCTGAAGCGCGTCGACCCGGCGGCGCACAAGCCAGTATCGACCGCCGCCACCAGCGCCCGCGTGGCCTTCATCGGCGGTTTCCTCGGCGCCGGCAAGACCACGGCGATCCGCGCTTTGGCGGCGTTGGCCAGGACACGCGGCCTGAGGCCGGGCGCGATCACCAACGACCAGGCCGCCGAGTTGGTCGATACCGATGTGCTGCGCCGCGCCGGACTGCCCGTACGCGAGGTGGCCGGAGCCTGCTTCTGCTGCAACTTCCACGGCTTTGCCGAAGCTGTCAGGGGACTGATCCGCAACGACGGCGTGAACCTCGTCCTCGCCGAACCCGTGGGCAGTTGCACCGACCTGATCGCCACCGTGCTGCGGCCGATGGGCACGGAACTGGGCCTGCCGGTGGAGGTCGCCCCGGTGTCCGTACTGCTGGACCCCACACGCTTGGACGACATCCGCAACGCCGCGGCCGGTCCCGCCAGTTGGGCTATGCGGTTCCTGCTCGAACACCAGTTGCGCGAAGCGGACCTGGCCGTGCTGTCCAAGAACGACCTGCACTCCGGCCAGGTACAGCAGGCTGCCGCCGACGAACTGCGCGACCGTGCGCCGCAGGCGGCGATCCTCAGTGTGTCGGCGCGCACCGGTGCCGGCATGGAGAACTGGTTCGACTTCCTGCTCTCGGGTCGGCCCATGGCGACGCCCCTGCTGGAACTGGACTACGACCAGTACGCCCACGCCGAAGCGGAAATGGGCTGGCTGAACGCGCGGGCTGTGGTGCGGGTGGCGACGCCCCAGCCGGGCGCCGCCCTGGCCGTCGCCTTGGCTAAGGCGTTGCAGGCGGAATTGGCACGCCAGAGCGCGGTCATCGGCAACCTGAAACTCGAGCTGATCGCCGCGGACGGCACCGTGCGGGCCGGCACCACCAGCACGACGGGGGAACCGGATGTCGAAGGCCAGACCGCCGCAGCCGGCCGCTTCGAGCTGGTCCTGAACCTACGCGCCACGGCCGGGCCGGAGGCCCTGTCGCAAACCGTCGCCGCGGCCCTGGATCAGAGCCTGCGCACCGGCGGCGACACCGCCGTGCT
>JAGVUW010000591.1 GCA_019136035.1 Verrucomicrobiota bacterium
GCCGGTTCGGTGACCGCGGGCGGCACGGGCCGGGCGGGCTGCCCTGCGCCATCGGGCTCAGTGGCCGGCGCCGGCACCGCGGCGTCTTCTGGCGCCGCCAGCGGGTCACCGGCCCCACCCGCTGCGGGCGTCTCGGCCGCGCCGGTCTCCGGCGCCGTCTCACCGGCGCCGTCGCCTGCGGCCGCCGACGCATCGGCGGGGGCCTCCGGCTTCTCAGCGTCCTTGTCCTTCTTGCCGAGGAGACCATCGAAGAAACGCTTGGCCAGACTCATCCGCTGCTTCCTTCACCTGCAGAGCGGCGATGCTGCGCCGCTGCTGCCGCCTCCGACGGACCATGCCGAGCCGGCTGTGTGAGCGCCCCGGTCTGGACAGGCCCCCCCCAACCTACTCGTGCTGTACTATAACTAGCATTACATCGCTCTGACCACTTGAAAAAACAAGAACTTTAGCTGATTCTTTAGAGAAGTGCATTTCAAGCCGCAGGCGAGAGGTGTTGCCTCGGCAGCCCAGGCGCACGGGCTGCACCGCTCGCCGCAGCGCCTTCTGAGGAGGGAGAGCGGTTGGGAGTCGACGTCGCCGCGGCCTGGGCCGATTCCCCGGTCGGATTGCAGGCCCCAGCGTCATTGCACGGAGAACGGGCCCTATGGCGTTCGTCAATCAGGACACGCGCGAAATCCAGCTCAAGATCGTCTATTACGGTCCGGCTCGTTGCGGCAAGACCACGAATCTGGAGGTCGTGCATCGCCTGATCCGGCCGGACCACAAGGGCGACCTGACGTCGCTGGACACGGTCAAGGACCGCACCCTCTTCTTCGACTTCATGCCCCTGGTGGCGGATGTCGTGCAGGGCTTCACCACGCGGTTCCAGATGTACACCGTGCCGGGCCAGGTGATGTACAACACCACTCGGGCCATCGTTCTGCGCGGTGTTGACGGGGTGGTCTTTGTGGCCGACAGCCAGTGGTCGGAGATGGCCGCCAATGTCGAGAGCTTCCGCAACCTGCAGCAGAATCTGGCGCTGCAGAACAAGCAGCTCGACGACATCCCTTACGTCCTGCAGTACAACAAGCGCGACCTTCCCGCGATCGCGCCGGTGCACTACATGGAGTTCCTGCTCAACAACCGCGGCAAGCGTCGCCCGAGTTTCACCTCGGTGGCGACCACCGGTGAGGGCGTTTTCGAGACCCTCAACATGGTGGCCCGGCTGGTCTTGCACCGCTTTGTCAAGGATGCCAGTGCCGGCCCCGGTCGGGCGCGCGAGCTGACGCTGGCCTGACGGCCCAGTGCGGCGGCGGTGCCTGCGCCCCTGCCGCCCCCACCCGAAGCGCTGACGGTGCCGCTGTTCACCGAAGAGTTTGAGGACACCGATGACGTACGAGTTGAGCCGCCGTGATGTCAATCGCCTGCGCAAGGTCCTGATCGAGCTCCTGGACCAGTCCGAGGCAGATAGCTGTCTGATCTGCGACGGCGCCGGGCATGTCCTGGCCCACGAGAATGTCAACCGCCAGGACCCCCTCCTGATCTCGGCCCTGGGCGCCGGCGTCTTTGCCGCTACCCGCGAACTGGCGCGCCTCCTCGGCGAGGACGAGTTCAGTACGGTCCTGCATCAGGGCATGAAACGCAGCATCCTGATCGCCGCCGCCACCGACGAGGTCCTGCTCGTGGTGATGTTCTCCGGCGAGCATCGAGTCGGCCTGGTCAAGCTCTACACCCCGACCGCGGCCGCGGCGGTGCGCGGCATCTTCGAGTCCATCCAGGACCGCGGCCCGACCGGCGAGGAGTCGGCCGACCGGAATTTCGTTCTGAAGGACTCCGGGACCATCTTCGCCGGGACCGAGGGCTGAGGGGCCCCTCAGCGGTGCGGCAACCAGGGGCTCAGCAGCCAGTCGAGGTGTTCGTTCCATGCCCGAAGAAAACCGCTTCTACGCCTTGCTCTTTCTCGACATTCCCACCGCCCTGGAGGTCCGCGACAACCAGGGCAACGACGAGGCGGCGCAGTTCCTCGGCGAGGTCACCGGCCGCCTCGGGCGGATCCGCCGTCAGCATGGCGGCGAGGAGGTCCGCTCGGTGGGCAGCACGATGCTCTGCCGGTTTGACCAGGCGGACGCGGCCTTGCGGGCGGCCTGCGAGATGCGCACGGTGATGAACATCAGCCGGGTGGCGGGCACGCAACCGCGTCTGCGCATCGGCCTGCACGCTGGCGAGGTCATGGTGCAGGGCCGGGGTTTCTACGGCGAGACCGTCTCGACGAGTGCCCGACTGGTGACGCTGTGCCAGCCGGGCCAGATCCTGGTTTCGTCGGCGGTGCACGCCCTCCTCCCGGAAGCTTCCCGGCGGGCCCTGCGGCCGCTGGCGGCGCCGCCGGACTGGCTGACGTCGAGCGGGGCGCTGTACGAGGCCATCGCCGAGTCGGACGTGGTCAGCCCCAACGACGCCCAGGCGGCCTTCAACCAGGCGGCGCGGACCGCGACGCGGACGCTGGAGAGTGCCGCGGCCGGCGCCGGCCGGCCGGTGCCGCTGACAGCGCTGCATCGCAAGCATCCCGGACCCGAGGCCGCGGGCGAGGCGCGTGCGGCCACGGCGCCGGCGGGCGAACGGCGGGTCTGCCTGGTGCGCGGCCGGAGCATCCTGATCGTCGACCGGCGTACGCCGACGGTGACCATCGGACGCGATGACGGCAATGACATCGTCATCGACATCTCGACCGTGTCGCGCCGCCATGCCCACCTCGACTGGCGTGAGGATGGCGTGCACCTGGTCGATCACAGTTGGAACGGGACCTACGTCTACGACGGGCAGGGCCACGAGCGCCACGTCCACAATGCCGAGATCCTCCTTGCCGACAGCGGCCTTCTCTGTCCGGGCTGTCCGGGATCCCACGAGGAGGCCGAGGCGATCCGCTACATCGAGGCGCACTGACGGCGCCGCGTCGGGCGGGCGCGGACCGCGACGACGCGGCCCTTAGGCTCGGGACACGGACTGGCATGGACCCGCACGGACGGACACGGACGGGCCTTGCCGGCTCCGGCGTCGGGCCGCGCGGGGCGCGCCGGCAACGCCCGGCGTCTGTGGATATTGGCCGACGGCCGGCGCGGCGCCCGGTTTTTTTTGCGGTTGGAGCCCTTGCGGTTTTGCGCCCAACCCGCGCCGTGCTAAACTACCCCTCCGGGCGCGGTCGGCTTCGGGTCCCCGGAGCCCCCCGTCGGCACACCGGCGTGGCTGGCCTGCCCAAGGCGACATGCGGCGCATGCGCGGGTCGCCAAACACAAGGAAAGGCACGGATAAAGATGGGGTTTTTCGAGCGGATTTTCGGGCGTTACAGGACCACCAGTGCGAGTGCCGGCCGTGCCCCCAGCGAGACACAGAAGGCGAAGAAGAAGCTCGCCACGCAGGTCTACCCCAGCAGCTTCACAGCGGTGCCCGAGTGGGCACAGAACCTGGACCAGGCGCACGTCGTGCGGGTCTGTCTGGAGCACGTCGTCTGCAAGTTCGCGCCGCACATCGAAGTCAAGAAGATCATGTCGACGCGCACCGGCCTGGACGGCAACCTCGAGCCCGAGTACGAGGGTATCGCCTGCGATTGCGGTGCCATCAAGAACTTCGGCAAGCAGGTGGCACAGCGTGATGGCTATGCCCAGCCCTACCGCTACGTCAACCTGGGGCATATCTATGCCTGCTGTTGCGACAAGCCGCGGAAGTGCACCTTCTACTCCCTGGCCACGGGGCAGGACTCGGACCTGAACAAGCGCCAGAAGCGCCTGGGCTGAGGGCGCTCGGAGGACAAGGAAGGCCATCGACAGAGACGGCCTTCCCATGCCCCAAGGGGGCTTGGTCCCAGAGCCCAGGGTTGCGGTACCTCCGCTGCCCTGGGATAGCCCA
This sequence comes from Verrucomicrobiota bacterium, assembly GCA_019136035.1. Taxonomy (GTDB): domain Bacteria; phylum Verrucomicrobiota; class Lentisphaeria; order Oligosphaerales; family JAFGRS01; genus JAGVUW01. Next base: position 3,880 of record JAGVUW010000591.1, read on the forward strand.
CGGCCATGGCCCCCAACCCCAGCCAGAGGGAGGCCCTCCCGGCTTCCACCTTGAGTACGCAGTTGCCGGGAGAACTGGTCCTTTCGTGCCGCCGCCGGCTGGGCGTCAGCCGGCCTGACGGGCGGTGCGCTGGGCCAGGCGCGTCACAGCGGCCTGCAGGAGTCCGGGGGCCCGCCGCATGGCCTCGGCCAGGGCGAGCCCCGGGGGGGCGCAGGCCTCGACCGCGGCGACGCCGGCGGCGCGCCAGCGCGCCTCTGGGAGGGTCACCGATCCCGCCACCACCGCGACGCGTGTGCCGGCTGAGGCGGCATGGCGGAGCACTCCTGAGACGACCTTGCCCTGCAGGGACTGCTCGTCGAAGCGCCCCTCGCCGGTGAGGACCCAGTCGGCCTGGCGCAGTCGCGCCGGCAGCCCGTTCACGGCAGCGACGGCCTCGACACCCGGAGTGAGGCGGGCGCCCAGGAAGGCGACCGCGCCGCCGCCGAAGCCGCCGGCGGCGCCGGCACCCGGCATGGCCTCGAGGTCGAGGCCGAGATCGGCGCGCCAGCGTTCGGCCAGGCGCTGCAGGGCCTCCTCGAGCACGCGCACCATCTCCGGCGAGGCGCCCTTCTGGGGGGCGTAGACCGCGGCGGCGCCGCGGGGGCCGGTCAGGGGGTTGTCGACATCGCAGAGGGCCTCGACCGGCACCGCCAGGCGGCCGTTGGGCGGCGGCACGATGCGTGCCAGGCGGCACAGGGCCGCGCCGCCCGGGGGGAGGTCCCGGCCGAGGGCGTCCAGGAAGCGCCAGCCGAGGGCCGCGGCGGCGCCGGTGCCGCCGTCGTGGGTAGCGCTCCCGCCGAGGGTCAGGAGCAGTCGCGCGGCGCCCTGCTGCAGGGCCGCCGCCAGGAGCTCGCCGGTGCCGCGGGTGGTGGTCAGGTCGGGTCGGCGCCGGTCTTCGGGGACGAGGGTCAGGCCGCTGGCCTCGGCCATCTCGACGATGGCGGTGCGTGCGGCGTCGATCCAGCCGTAGCGGGCGTGCAGGCGTTGGCCGGGCAGGGGGCCGGCGACGCCTGGACATTCGCACCAGCGCCCGCGGCAGGCCGCCACCAGGGCCGCCGCGGTGCCCTCGCCGCCGTCGGCCATGGGCAGGCAGCTCACGTCGGCCTGCGGGCAGGCGCTCCGCCAGGCGGCCGCGGCCAGGTCACAGGCCGCAGTGGCGCTCAGGCTGCCCTTGAAGGAATCCAAGGCGACGAGGACGTGCATCGGTCACCCATCGGTACGGCCGCACCGTTGCCGCGACGGCCCGGCCGAAAGGCGCCGGGCGGCCACCACGGCGCCTCAGCGTCCGCAGCACTGCTTGAATTTCCTGCCGCTGCCGCAGGGGCAGGGGTCGTTGCGGCCGACCTTGGGGAGCTGTCGGCGCACGGTCAGTCCCACGGGCAGTCCGGCCGGGGCCTCCGGTTCGGCGGCGTCGTCGCCGCCGCCGGCCGCGGGCAGTCCGCCGAACGGCTCGATGGCGTCGTGGATCTGCCGCTGCGGGGCGCCGCGGAAGAGGCTCTGGAAGGCGGTCAGGGTGGTGGCCGAGCGGAAGACATTCGTGCAGACCTGCTCGCGCATGGCGTCCATCAGTCCCGAGAAGAGCGCATAGGCCTCCTGCTTGTACTCGACCAGGGGGTCGCGCTGGCCGTAGGAGCGCAGTTGCACGCCCTGGCGCAGGGCGTCCATGGCGTAGAGGTGTTCCTGGTAGAGCGTGTCGATGGCGCTCAGCATGATGTGGCGTTCGAGGAAGCGCAGCGAGTCGGGGTTCTCGAGCTTCTCCTTGAGGGTATAGGCCTGCTCGATCTGGTCGAGGACCCGGCGGGTGACGCTCTCGGCATCGGCGGCGTCGCGGAAGGTATCCGGCCGGAAGCCGATGGGGAAGGTGTGGGTGCACCAGGTCTTGAACTCAGCGAGGTCGGGGGCTTCGTTCCTTCCGGCCGTTGCGAAGGCGGCCTCGACCTTCTCAGCGATGGTCGTGTACATGAAGTCGAAGAGCATCTCGCGCGGGGTATCGGTCAGGAGGATGCCGCGGCGGAGCCCGTAAACGGTCCCGCGCTGCTTGTTCATGACGTCGTCGTATTCGAGGGTGCGCTTGCGGATGGCAAAGTGCTGCTGTTCGACGCGGCGTTGGGCACGCTCGATGCTGCGGTTGAGGATGGGGTGAGAGAGTTCCTCGCCCTCCTGGAGGCCGAGCTTCTCCATGATGCCGGCGACGCGGTCCGAACCGAAGAGCCGCATGAGGTTGTCTTCGAGGGAGACATAGAAGCGCGACGATCCCGGGTCGCCCTGGCGGCTGCAGCGGCCGCGGAGCTGGCGGTCGATGCGGCGGGCGTCGTGGCGTTCGCTGCCGATGACATGCAGGCCGCAGGGCAGGGCCGTCAGGAGGTCACGCAGGGTAGCGGCCTGCGCCGGCAGTTCGGGCAGCTTCACCCCGGCGGCGAGCTGGTCGCGGCTCAGGGCCGTATCGAGGGCGAGGGTCTTGGACTCGACCAGGGCGCGGTCCAGGTAGACCACGCCGGGTCCGAGCTTGATGTCGGTACCGCGGCCGGCCATGTTCGTGGCGATGGTCACGGCTCCCGCCTGGCCGGCCCGCGTCACGATCTCGGCCTCCTGCTGGTGGTGCTTGGCGTTGAGCACGTTATGCGGGATGTGCCGGCGCTGGAGCATGCGGCTCAGGACTTCGGAGACATCGACGCTGACGGTGCCGACCAGCACCGGCTGACCGCGCTGGTGGCAGGCCTCGATCTCCTCGATGATGGCGTTGTACTTCTCGCGCTTGGTCTTGTAGATGCGGTCGTTGTTGTCGACGCGTCGGCAGGGCCGGTTCGTGGGCACCACGACGACATCGAGGCCGTAGATCTCCTTGAACTCGGTGGCCTCGGTCTCGGCGGTGCCGGTCATGCCGGCGAGCTTGCTGTAGAGACGGAAGTAGTTCTGGATGGTGATCGTAGCCAGGGTCTGGGTCTCGCGCTCGATCTGCACATCCTCCTTCGCCTCGAGGGCCTGGTGCAGGCCCTCGCTGAAGCGTCGGCCGGGCATGAGTCGGCCGGTGAATTCGTCGACGATGAGGACCTTGTTGTCCTGGACGACGTACTGCACGTCCTTCTCGAAGAGGCAGAAGGCGCGCAGGAGCTGCGAGATGTTCTGGATGGTCTCGGCGTGGTCATCGAAGCGCACCTGGGCTTCCTGGCGGCGCTGCATCTTCTCGGCGTCGGAGAGAGCCGGGTCGGTGTCGATGTCGCTGAAGATGGCGGGGAGGTCGGGGATGACGAAGGCGTCGGGCTCTTCGGGACGCAGGAAGCGCCGGCCCATGTCGCTGAGGTCGGCCTCGCCGCCGCGCTCGTCGATGGCGAAGTACAGCGTCTCCTTGGTCTCCTGGAGGAAGCCGCGGTTGTTGTCGCTGAAGACCTCGAGTTCCTTGCGTTCGACCTGCTTGCGTATGGCCGGGTCTTCCATGAGGCGCATGAGCTGCTTGTGCTTGGGCATGCCCAGGCGGACCTTGACCAGCTTGAGCAGCGCCTCGTCGTAGGCCTCGGCGGAGGCCTCGGCGGCCTTCTCGAGGACGTCCTTGGCCTCAGCGACGAGGCGTGAGCAGAGCAGCCCCTGGCGGCGGAAGAGGTCGGCGACCATCGGCTTGAGTTTGTCATAGCGGTGGGTCGAGACCGCGGCCGGTCCGGAGATGATCAGGGGGGTCCGCGCCTCGTCGATGAGGATGCTGTCGATCTCGTCGATGATGGCGAAGAAGTGGTCGCGCTGGACCATCTCCTCGCGGCTCATGGCCATGCCCATGTCGCGGAGGTAGTCGAAGCCGAACTCGCTGTTGGTGCCGTAGGTGATATCGCAGGCGTACTGGGCGCGTCGTTCGGCGGGCGACATGCTGTTCTGGATGCAGCCCACGGTGAGGCCCAGGAAGGTGAACACGGCGCCCATCCACTGCGAGTCGCGCTGGGCGAGGTAGTCGTTGACGGTGACCAGTTGGCAGTTCCGGCCGCTGAGGGCATTGAGGTACAGCGGCATGGTCGCCACCAGGGTCTTGCCCTCGCCGGTGGCCATCTCGGCGATGTTGCCGCGGTGCAGGGCGATGGCGCCGAGGATCTGCACATCGAAGGGCACCATATCCCAGGTCAGGGTATGGCCGGTGACCTCGATCGGCCGGCCGACGAGGCGCCGGCAGGCGTCCTTGACGACGGCGAAGGCCTCGCACATGAGGTCATCGAGGCTGGCGCCGGCGGCCAGGCGCTGGCGGAACTCCGCGGTCTTGGCGCGCAGTTCGTCGTCGCTGAGGGCCTCGAGGTCGCGCTGGAAGGCGTTGACCTGGGTGACCAGCGGCCAGAGGCGTCGCACCTGCCGGGCGTTGCGGGTTCCGAAGATCTTCTTGAGGATCCATTCAACCATAGGAGGAACTGCTCTGTCTGCCGCGGCGGCCGTCGGTGACGGCCGTCGTCGGT
>JAGVUW010000341.1 GCA_019136035.1 Verrucomicrobiota bacterium
CCGACCAACGGCGGCATGGGCATGCTGGCCATCGGCGCCGGCGGCCTGGACGTCGCCGTGGCCATGGCCGGCGGGCCGTTCAAGCTGACCTGCCCGCGCGTGGTCGGCGTCCGCCTCAGCGGCCGCCTCGGCCCCTGGGTCGCCGGCAAGGATATCATCCTGAAGGTCCTCAGCATCCTCGGCTCCAAGGGCAACGTCGGCACGGCCGTCGAGTACTTCGGCCCCGGCGTCGCGTCCCTCACGGTGCCCGAGCGCGCCACGGTGACGAACATGGGCGCCGAGCTGGGCGTGACCGCGTCGGTCTTCCCCTCGGACGAGCAGACGCGCCGCTACCTCGCAGCGCAGGGCCGGGAGGCGTCCTGGCGGCCGCTGGCGGCCGATGATGACGCCGCCTACGACCGCGTCATCGAGATCGACCTCGCCGCGCTCGAGCCCCTGGTGGCCTGCCCGTCGAACCCCGCCAACATCAAGGCGGTCCGCGAGGTCGCCGGCCTGCCGGTGAACCAGGTGGTGATCGGCTCCTGCACGAACAGCTCCTACCGCGACCTGGCCCTGGTGGCCACCGTCCTCGACGGCCGCGTCGTCCACCCCGCCGTCTCGCTCGGCATCGCCCCGGGCAGCCGCCAGGTCATGCAGATGCTCAGCCGCGACGGCCTGCTCGAGAAGCTCATCGCCGCCGGCGCGCGGCTCCTGGAGTCGGCCTGCGGGCCCTGCATCGGCCAGGGCTTCAGCCCGGCCAACGACACGGTCACCGTGCGCACCTTCAACCGCAACTTCGCCGGCCGCACCGGCACCCGCCAGGACCAGTGCTACCTGGTCAGCCCGGAGACGGCGGTGGCCACGGCGCTGACCGGCGTGCTGACCGACCCGCGCAGCCTCGGCATCGCCTGCCCGTCGCCCGCCGCGCCGGAGCGCTTCCTCATCGACGACCGTATGGTCCTGGCGCCGGCCGCGCCCGGCGAAGCGGCCCCGATCATCCGCAAGGAGACCATCGGCGAGCCGCCGCGCTGTGCGCCCCTGCCGGACACCCTCGAGGGCACCGTCCTGCTGAAGGTTGGCGACAAGATCACCACCGACCACATCATGCCGGCCGGCGCCTACCTGAAGTACCGCAGCAACATCCCGCGCTATGCCCAGGTCGTCTTCGAGTGCTTCAACGAGGAGGGCAAGCCGAGTTTCGCCGAGCGCGCCGCGGCCCTCCGCGACGCCGGCGGGGCCGGTGTCATCCTGGCCGGCGAGAGCTACGGCCAGGGCTCCTCGCGCGAGCATGCCGCCATCTGCCCGATGTTCCTCGGCGTGCGCGCGGTGGTGGCCATCAGCATTGAGCGCATCCACGCCGCCAACCTGGTCAACTTCGGCATTCTGCCCCTGCTCCTGGCCAGCCGCGCCGACTACGAGCGCGTCGGCGCCGGCGACCGCCTCCGCATCGATGGCCTCGCCAAGCAGCTCGCCCCCGGGAAGACCCTCGCGGCAACCCTGCTGCGGGCCGACGGCAGCCGCAGCCCGCTGACCTTGACACACACCCTCTCGGACGAGGATATCGCCATGGTCCTCAAGGGCGGCCGACTGGCCTGAACGACCCCAACGCCGCCGCAGGCCACAGGACCGACTGCATGCCGGACAGGACAACGCCAGCCATTGCCTACAACGTCGTGCGCGAACTGCACGTCGGCGGCATGGCGCGTCTGAGTGTGGCCGTCACCGCCGACGGCCAGCAGATCGTCCTGCGGCAGCTCCTGCCCCTTAACGTCCTCAACCTGCGGCTGCGACGACAGTTCACCAACGGCGTGCGCATCCGCGCCGCGCTCAGCCCGCATCCGCTCATCGTGCGCTCTCTCGAGTGGGGCCGCCATGGCGTCGTGCCCTACGAGCTGATCGAATACATCGATGGCCAGAGCCTGCGACGGCTCCTCCAGGTCAAGGACCCCTGCGTCAGCTCCGACCCCCTGGCGATCCTCAGGCAGTGCGCCGAGGCCATGGCGCACCTCCACGACCGCGGCTTCATCCACCTCGATATCAAGCCGGAGAACTTCCTGGTGAACCGCCTCGAGGACGGCCGGCTCCAGGTCAAGCTCACCGACTTCGACCTCAGCCGCGAGAGCACCCCCCGGAAGGAACGGCGTCAGTCCGGCACGGTCGCCTATCTCGCCCCGGAGCAGATCCGCCGCGATGTCGTCGGACCACCGGCCGATGTCTTCGCCTTCGGCATCATGGCCTACGAACTGGTCACCGGACGCATGCCCTTCCAGGGCCAACACGAACGGCAGACCCGATGGCGCCAGTCCAGCGACCGCTTCATACCCAAGCCGCCCAAGGCCCTCAAGCCTGACCTCAGCCCGAAGATCGACCGCATCATCACCCTGTGCCTCGAGAAGGACCCGTCCCAGCGCTTCCCGAGCATGGTCTTCCTCTGCGAGGAACTCCGCAAGGCCTAGCCAGCGTGCTTGATTTCCGCCTTCGCGCCGGTACAGTCTGCGCATCCCAAGAAGAGGTCCCGCCAGGTTTGCCGTGGGCGAAGATCCCGGGAACGGCAATCCGCAGGTGCGGGACGGTGCCTCCCTATCACCCTGTCTGAAGGAGCCTTTGGAATGCGTCAGTGCCGTCGTTTCACGCTGATCGAACTGCTGGTGGTGATCGCGATCATTGCCATCCTGGCGGCCATGCTGCTGCCGGCGCTGTCCCAGGCGCGCGAGAAGGCGCGCAGCATCGCCTGCACCAACAACCTCAAGCAGCTTGGCCTGGCCGTGCTCCTCTACGCCGATGACAACGCGGAGATCCTCGTCAAGTACAACATGGTCGGCCGCCCCGTCACCGAGGACTACTGGCACGAACAGCTCGCCATGAAGATCAACAGCGTCGAGGTCACCCGCTGCCCGAGCCTGGGAACCGTCGCAATGTCCTACGGCGCCAACTGGCGCCACGTGATCTGCGGCGAGCCGGGCACCTTCGCCGGCCAGGACCTCGTCCTCTCGCAGTTCTCACGGCCGTCACAGGCCCTGACCATCACCGACTCGCACGACGGCACCACCGGCGAAGGCACCGGCGCCCGCCCGGCGGTGTACTGCTCGCACTGCTATGCCACCCCGCCCTACAGCTACGTGAACTACGCCGTGTCCTCCCGTCACAACGGCGGCGCCAACGTCGCCTACCTGGATGGCCATGTGAGCTGGAACAAGGCCGTGCGCGTCATTTCCAGGGGCGCCGACTCGATCTGGGCGCACGCGAATCCCTGAAGGGTTACCGGAACCGGACGTTGGGACAGCCCTGGCCGGCGGCCAGGGCTGACCGAAGATCGCGTCAGCGATGGCCTGGCCACCCTGAAGGGGTGCCAGATCGCAGCCGGGGGTCGCGCGAGAGCACGACCCCCGGAAACGCGAACCCGCGGACCGCGCACCCTGAAGGGGTGCCAGAACCGGACCTTCAAACACCCCTGGCCGACGGCGCGCGGCCCTTGATTCGGGCAGCGCGCGGCAGTAGAATGTAAAGCAATGGTTCGGGCGCCCCCGGTGCCCCGCGTGTTGCTCTCAGGGGGTCGAGGCGGCACCTGGCGTGGAAGCGTGTGGACGTTGCCCGCACAAGGAGGTGTCGTATGCGTAAGGACCGCGCCTTCACCCTGATCGAGCTTCTGGTGGTCATCGCCATCATCGCGATTCTGGCGGCCATGTTGCTGCCGGCGCTGTCCCAGGCGCGCGAGAAGGCCCGCACCATCTCCTGCACCAACAACCTCAAGCAGCTCGGCCTGGGGATGATGCTCTACGCCGACGACAATGCCGAGCACATCGTGATGTATGACATGGCGGGCCGGCCGGCCACCGAGAACAACTGGTACGAGCAGCTCGGCCTGATGATCAACAACACCAACGTCTGGGTCTGTCCGAGCCTGCCTTCGACAGGCATCGCCTACGGCGCGAACTGGCGCCACGTGATCGCCTACCCGCCGAGCGCCGGGTGGTATGGCCTCGACCTCGTTCTCTCGCAGTTCTCCCGGCCGTCGAATGCCATGGCCATCAGCGACTCGCACAACGGCACCACCGGTGAGGGCACCGCCGGCTACGCCGCCATCTACTGCCCGCACTGCTACGGCACCCCGCCCTACAGCCTGGTGAACTTCGCGGTGTCGTCGCGCCACAACGGCGGCGCCAACGTCGCCTTCCTCGACGGCCATGTGGCCTGGAACAAGACCGTGCGCATCCTCTCGAAGGGCGCCGACTCGATCTGGGCTCACACCAATCCCTGAAGGGTTACCGGAACCGGACGTTGGGGCGGCCCTGGCCGGCGGCCAGGGCTGACCGAAGATCGCGTCAGCGATGGCCTGGCCACCCTGAAGGGGTGCCAGATCGTAGCCGGGGGTCGCGCGAGAGCACGACCCCCGGAAACGCGAACCCACGAACCCGCACCCTGAAGGGGTGCCAGAACCGGACTTTCAAACACCCCTGGCCGGCGGCGCGCGGCCCTTGATTCGGGCGGTCCGCGGCAGTAGAATGTTAAGCAATGGTTCGGGCGCCCCCGGTGCCCCGCGTGTTGCTCTCAGGGGGTCGAGGCGGCACCTGGCGTGGAAGCGTATGGACGTTGCCCGCACAAGGAGGTGTCGTATGCGTAAGGACCGCGCCTTCACCCTGATCGAGCTTCTGGTGGTCATTGCCATCATCGCGATTCTGGCGGCCATGCTCCTGCCGGCGCTGTCCCAGGCGCGCGAGAAGGCCCGCACCATCTCCTGCACGAACAACCTCAAGCAGCTCAGCCTGGGGATGATGCTCTACGCCGACGACAACGCCGAGCACCTGGTGCTGTACCAGATGGCGGGCCGGCCGACCACCGAAGACAACTGGTGGGAGCAGCTCGGAATTAAGGTCAACAACACCAACGTCTGGGTCTGTCCGAGCCTGCCCACGACCGGCATTTCCTACGGCGCCAACTGGCGCCACGTCATCGCCTACCCGCCGAGTGCCAGCCCGACGATGGGCCTCGACCTCTTCCTCTCACAGTTCTCGCGGCCGTCCAACGCCATGGCCATGAGCGACTCGCACAATGGCACCACCGGCGAGGGCACCGCCGGTTACGGGGCCGTCTATTGCACGCACTGCTACAGCACGCCGCCCTACAGCGTGCTCAACTACGCGGTGTCGTCACGCCACAACGGCGGCGCCAATGTCGGCTTCCTCGACGGCCATGTGGCCTGGAACAAGACCTTGCGCATCCTCTCGAAGGGCGCCGACTCGATCTGGGCTCACGTGAATCCCTGAGGTGAGCCGCCGCGGGCCTCGAGCGAGGCCTGCTCTTCCACAAGTCCATCCGGCACCGCCGTGCGTTGCCGTCCGGCGGCCTTGTGGCCGTCGGCGTGTTTGCCACGCCGGGGTGCCCGCACAGGAGCGAACGCATGTCCGAGCCGTTGACGACGATCATTGTGGGCGCCGGCCACCGCGGCGTCCTCTACGCCAGCTACGCGACCGCGCACCCGGAGGAGTTGCGTGTCGTCGGTGTCGCCGATCCGGATCCCGTCCGCCGTGAGGCGGTCCGGCAGCGCTTCGGGCTCGCCCCCGAGAACTGCCTTGGGAGCGCTGCCGAGCTGGCGGCCCGCGGCCGCATCGCCGACACCGTCATCAACGGCACCATGGACGCCGACCACGTCCCGACCACCCTGCCGCTGCTCGAGGCCGGCTACGACGTGCTGCTCGAGAAGCCGATCTGTCCGACGCAGGCCGAGCTGCTGCAGCTCCTGCAGACGGCGCGCCGCACCGGCCGGAAGGTCTGCGTCGGCCACGTCCTCCGCCATGCGCCCTTCTACGCCGAGATCCGCCGCCGCGTCGCCGCCGGCGAAATCGGCGAACTGATCACGGTCAACACGACCGAACGCGTCAGCTACCACCACATGGCGGTGGTCTTCGTGCGCGGCAAATGGAACCAGAAGGCCACCAGCAACCCGATGCTGATGAGCAAGTGCTGCCACGACCTTGACCTCATCGCCTGGATGAAGAGCGGCGTGCGGCCGCAGCGTGTCGCCAGCCTCGGCGGGCGCATGCACTTCCGCCCGGAGAAGGCCCCCGCCGGCGCCGGCACGCGCTGCCTGGTCGACTGCCCCATCGAGCGCGACTGCGCCTACTCGGCCCGCAAGCACTACCTCGAACAGAACCGCTGGGGCACCTACGTCTGGCACTGCCTGGAGCACCTCGGACAGCCGACCATGGACGACAAGATCCGCTCGCTCTCGACCGACAATCCCCACGGGCGCTGCGTCTGGAAGTGCGATAACGACGTCGTCGACCACCAGTCGGTCATCGTCGAGTTCGCCGATGGCTGCGTCGCTACCCACACCCTCACCACCGGCACCGCCAAGCCCTGCCGCACCATCCACCTGGTCGGCACCAAGGGCGAGATCGAGGGCAGCGTCGAGGATGGCAGCTTCGTCGTGCGCTTCCCTGACACCCGCCCGGGCCACGAGTTCACCGAAACGCCCGTGGACCTGAAGGTCTCGATGGACATGCACGGCGGCGGCGACCTCCGCCTCGTCGGCGACTTCCTGCGGGTGGTGCGCGGCGAGCGCCCCTCGCTGTCGACCACGCAGCTCGAGGATTCGGTCTATGGCCACCTCATCGGCTTCGCCGCCGATGTCGCCATGGAAGAGAGGCGCGGCGTCGAGATCGCCGATATCGGCGGCCGCTGAAGACAGCCGCGACCGCACCAAAGAGGCCCGCGCGCACTGCCGCGAGGCGGCGCGCGCGCGGGGCGGCAGCGAAGACGTCCAGCGCTGCACCGGCCGCACGGTGGCGCGCAGAGAGCAGGGCTATGCCATGATCGAGATGCTCGCCGTGGACCAAGGCGCCGTGGTTACCGTGAACTCGCCAGACCGCGCCCAGTTCTTCCGGGCGGTCGCGCCCAGCGACGCGGAACTCACCCAGTTGGCGCAGTGGACCGGGGCTTCAACGGAGATCCTCTCAGCCGCCTGCGACCCAGACGAACGGCCCCGTGTCGAGATCGAGGATGACGCCCGGCTGCTGGTGCTTCGAGTCCCCTGTGACCTGCCGGAGTCGACAACTCCGGTGAGGACGGTCGCCTTCGGAATCATCGTCACGGCAGGACGTATCGCTACGGTCTGTTCACGAGATCCCGATGTCTGGACGCCTCTCAGGAGCAGCCGCTCCCTGGCCTACTCGCCCGAAGCGGCGCCGGCGTTTGTCTTCCGCCTCTGCATGCGGGTGGCCAGAATCTACCTCGGCAAGCTGAACTGGATCCGACTCCAGGCCGACAAGGTGGAGCAGGAGATCCATCGGTCCATGCGCAACGACATGCTCATCCGCCTGCTGGAATTGGAGAAGTGCCTGGTTGACATCACGACCTCCCTGCGCGCCCACGACCCCCTCTGGGACCGGCTTCGGCGCGGCTGGCAACCGGAACTCTCCGAGCAGCAGCTCGAGTCCATGGAGGACGTCCGCATTGAGTTCAAGCAGGCCCGGGATCTGGCGGAAATCCACAGCGGTATCCTGAGCGGCATGATGGATGCCTTCGCGTCGATCATCTCCAATAACTTGAACGTCGTGATGAAGCTGCTGACCAGCATCACCATCATCCTGATGCTCCCCACTCTCGTCGCCAGCGTCTATGGCATGAACGTCAAGCTGCCCTTCCAGGACTCGCCGCACGCCTTCCTCATCACGATGGTCCTGTCCTTTGCGGCGGCGCTTCTCGGCGTCGCCGTGTTCTGGCGAAAACGCTTCTTCTGACAAAAACGAAACGCCATGGGCCGCTCCCAAGCAGCCCATGGCGTTCTCCTCGACCCGCCCTGCAACAAGGCCGGGACTCAGCGGCCCCACCAGTACGTCGAGGCGCCCTCGAAGCCGACATCGGCCTCGAGCTTCGCCCGCATGATCGACTCGGCATGGCCATCCATGAAGCCGGTCACGTCACTGCTGGTGTGGCGCAGGGGCAGGCGCGCCGACCCGCTCTGGCCGTAGTTCGGATCGGTCGGGTAGGTATTCAGGTAGTACGAGGGGTACACGAGGTAGAAGTCGCCGTCGGCGAACCAGACGGTCTGGCTGGGCTTCTTGATCTGGCCGAGGGTGAGGCGGTAGTAGTAGTGCGTCACCCAGTAGTTCATGCCGTAGCCGAAGGCGCTGTCACGGGAATCTCGGGTGAAGACTCCGGTGATGTGCGAGGGGCAGGAGTAGACCTCTTCGGAGTTGATGTACGGGTAGATGTCGTCCGGCCAGACCTTGTAGTTGGTGGGCGGGTAGTTGGTGCTGCGGGTGCCGGAGATGTGTCCGAAGAGGACGTCCTTGCTGTCCTGGGTGTACATCAGCCCTGCCAACGTGAGCTGCTTCATGTTGTTGACACAG
>JAGVUW010000364.1 GCA_019136035.1 Verrucomicrobiota bacterium
GGGCCGGCTTGTTCGGCGGCTTCGGGTGGCTATGGTCATGGGGGGCCGGAATGGCGCCATCGGGGGTGTGTCTGTCGTCATTCCGGGTGTGCTTGTCAGCCAGAGGTGCCTCATGAGACGATCGTGTCATGCGCTGCTCGCCGTCGTGTGTCTGTGGGCCGCAGGCGTTCTGGCGGGTCCGGGTGACGCCGCGGTGGCCGTGGGGCGTTTTGCGGCGCCGCCGGTGCTTGACGGCCGTCTTGACGAGGCCGCGTGGCAGGATGCGCCGGCGCTGCTGTTGCGGGGTCTTGGGGACAAGGCCGTGAAGAATGCGACCACGGCCCGCGTCGGCTATGACGCCACGCATCTCTTCGTGGGCATGGTCTGCGAGGAGGCCGAGATGGGGCGTCTGCAGACCGCCTGGTCCCATGCCGAGGAGCGCGACAACGCCATCTGGCAGGACGACTGCATCGAGGTCTTCCTCGACCCGCTGAGCCGCGGCACGGCGGTGGGCCGGCACCTGATTGTGAACAGCGCCGGGGTCATCTACGACGCCGCCGATGGCGATGTCTCGTGGGACTGCGATATGGCGGTGGGGGTCGCGAAGGCGGCGACGGCATGGACCGTGGAGATGGCGATACCCTTCCGCGACCTCGGTTTCACGCCGCAGGGCGGCGAGCGCTGGCTGCTGAACCTGGGCCGTGAGCAGAAGCCGCAGGGCGAGCTGAGCTGCCTGGCTACCGGCACGGGCAACTTCGCCAACCCCGAGCGTTACGTCGACGCGATCTTCGCGGGCGGCGGCAGGGTGCGGGTGCAGGCCATCGCCGACCGCGGCGAGGACAGCCTGCGCCTGATCATCGACCCCGCCGCGGCGGCGGTGTCGTACCGCGCCAGCCTGGCGGTCGACGCCGCCGGCACGAGCGTCTTCAGCGCCGAGACCCCCATCGAGGCCGCCGCCGGCGCCCCGACCGAGGCGCGGCTGCCCTACCGCACGCGTCCCGGCGACCAGCGCCTGAGCCTGCACGTCGTCGAGGCCGGCAGCGGCGCCGTGGTCTACGACAACGTGGTCGCTCTCTCCAAGCCGGCAGTTCAGCAGAAGCGCCTCGTCTGGGAGGTCGCCGAGCCGCTCTACGAGGAGCTCCTGAGCGACACGCCGACCGGCCTGGTCCGCGATGGCGCCATGTACTGGTTCCCCGAGATCGACCACGGCAAGTTCTGGCTGTTCGCCGCGCAATACGGCCAGGCCTACATCAAGGAGGACAAGTACCGCCTCCTCGCCGAGCACCTCCTGCGGCCGCTGAACAACTCGTACATCCTGAGCGTGCCGGTCTACAGCGCCTTCGAGAATTACCGCAAATTCGGCGTGAAGAGCATCCTCATGCCGTCCTTTCGGACGAAGCTTCCGAATGACATTCCGGTGACCTTCCTTCTGGACCCGGTGGTGTTGGAGGCCTACCTGGAGGACGCGCGCAAGGCGCTGGCCGAGTATGGCGACGTGATCTGGGCGGTGACCTTCGGCGACGAGATGATTGACCACATGGAGGCGGCGGGTATCACGCTTCTGTCGGAGTACGCCGACCGCTACCCGCCGATTGTGGCGATGGACGCCGAGGTCAAGGCCCGCTACGGCGCCGGCCAGTTCGGCATACCGCAGTCGAAGACCGACGACAACGCCTTCCGCTGGATTGCCTACCGGCGCTGGCTGACCGAGCGTCTGAACGGCGTCCTGGCGCAGCTCGCGTCGACGGTGCGCGCGACGCGTCCGGGGGTCCATGTGATCACCGACGACCCGGTGGCGCTGCCGCACGCCCTCGACTTCGCGGGTATGCGGGGCCATGCCGACATCACGACGCACCAGCTCTACCCGCGCCGCAACCCGCACTACCCATTCTTCGGCTTCCTGACCAAGCTCGTGGCGGACCTCTCGGGGATCCCCGAGGTCTGGCCCTGCCCGCACGTCGAGGAGTACGGCGCCTCGTTCCGCCCGGAGGAGGTCCTGGAACTCCTCAGCCAGGTCGTGCGCAACGGCGGCACCGGCTTCCACCTCTACCTCGCCGACACGGTCGGCACGCGCAGCGACAAGCGTGGCCTGATGAACGAGTTCCACGGCGCCCCCGACCGCTGGCAGGTCATCGCCAACACCCTCGCCGAGATGCGCCAGTCGCGCATCCTGGCCTTCCCCGAGCCGGACAGCGCTATCCTCTACATGACCGACACCATCGCGAGCACCCCGGGCCGGGTGCCGGGCGAGCAGGTCGGCTGTCTGTACACCCTCCTCGGGCCGGTGGCCGGGTGCTGGTTCCGCTTTGTGGACGAGTACCAGCTCGAGCGTGGCGAGGTCGACCTGTCGCGTTTCAAGGCGGTGCTGATCCCGGCCGGCACGCACGCACGGCGCTCGACGGTGGAGGCCCTGCGGGGCTACGTCCGTCAGGGCGGCCGCCTGGTGGCGACCGACCCGGGGGTCTTCTCATTCTACGCCGACGGCACCGCCGCGACGGCGGCCCGCGAGGAGCTCTTCGGGGTGCGCCTCGGCGAGACGCGCCGCCGTGCCGCCCTGGTCCACGACGGCGCCACCCTGCCGCTGACCGGCGTCTCGTACGCGGTCGAGGCGCTCCCGGGTGCGGTGGCGGTCTCGAGTTTTGACGATGGCACCCCCGGCCTGGTGCGCCACCCGGTCGGCGCCGGCGAGTGCTGGTACTTCGCCACGAATCCGTGCACCCTGAAGGCCCTCGAGATGCCGGCCTGGCGGCAGTTCAGCCAGGACTTCCACCGCGGCCTCGGTCTGGCCACCGGCCAGGCCATCTGGCGGTTCCGCTTCCCCGACCGCCTGGTGCCCGAGATGCCCCTGCCGCCCGGGAAGTGCCTGACCAACAACCACATCGCCTGGCGGCAGTTCAACGCCATCACCACCGCCAACCTCGACACCGGCGGGACCTACAGCTACTCGGTACCGCCGGACAACATCCGCGACCAGGGCGGCACAGCCGACATTCCCTTCGACAAGGGCGACCTCACCGACCGGCGTCTGGCGCCCACGGCCGGCGACGTGGCCAGCAAGAAGAGCCCGATCCAGGACTGGGTCGTGCGCTGGAAAGAGCCGACGCCCTTCGATATCACCTTCGATCTGAAACGCAACCGGCCGGTGGACCGGGTCCGGCTCTTCGTCACCGGCGCGGTCGAGAGCCTGAGCGCGGCGGTGTCGCTCGACGGCACCACCTGGACAGCGATGCCGGCGCCGCCGGCGCCGAACACCGCCCCCTATGACGTCGCCGAGCTGGCCTTCGACTGGCCCGCGGTCGAGGCGCGCTACGTCCGGCTGTCCTTCGGCAGACATCCCGCGGGCGGCCTCTTCGCGATTGCCGAGGCCGAGATCTGGGGGCCGTGAACGCAAGGAGATTAGGTTCATGACACGAGGCACGGCAGTGATGCTGGCGGGGTGGATGGTGGCGGGCACGGCCGCGATGGTCGAAGGCAAGACAGGGCGGACGCTGTACACCGCGGATCAGGTTGCGAGCATCCGCGCCAATCTGTCGTCGTTTGCGTGGGCTCGCGAGGAGCGCGACCGCGTGGTCAAGGCGGTCGAGGCCGAGCTCGGCCTCGGCCTCGAGGCGCTGGTGCGCTACGTCCCCGACCCGCGCATTCCGCGCAGCGCCTACGTCCACGAGACCGAGTGCCCGAATTGCGGCCTGGCCATGCGCAAATACGGTCTCTACTCGTGGATCATCGACCCCGCCAAGCCCTTCAAGCTGACCTGCCCGAACTGCAAGAGCGTCTACCCGAGCAACGATTACCAGGCCTTCTTCGATTCCGGCCTGAAGGACCGCAGCCTGCTGACCGGCGACCACCCCGACGACGGCTGGGGCTGGGAGTCGCCGAAGTACCCGGGGCGGAAGTACTGGTTCGTGGCCTACTACAACCACTGGCTGACGCAGCGGCGGCTCCTGCCGGCCATCGGGAACCTCGCCAAGGCCTACCTCTACACCGACGACGCGCGTTACGCCGAGCGCTGCGCGGCGCTGCTCTGGCAGTTGGCGACGTACTACCCCGACTACGACTACGCCAAGCAGTCGCGCAACGGCCTCGAGCTGGACCCGAACTACCGCGGCCGGCTCTTCTACTACACCTGGGAGTGCTTCACCGTCGAGGCCTGCGCCGGCGCCTACGACGCCATCTTCCCGGCCCTGCTCGAGGCCCGGCCCGAGCTCGAGCGCGTCGCCGGGCAGCCGCTGGCGGCGATTCGCGAGCGCATCGAGGAGCAGCTCCTGCGCAGCATGGCTCGCGAGATCGTGCAGCAGACCCACGTCATCGGCGGCAACTACGGCATGCACCAGGCCGGGCTCCTGAAGATCGCCGCGACCCTCCGCGACACCCCCGGCGATCCCGACAGCGCTGCCATGATCGACTGGCTGCTCAACAACCCCGAGCCCAAGCTCTACATCTACCTCGCCCTCGGCGATGCCCTCTGCAATCTGGTCTACCGCGACGGGACGCCCTTCGAGTCGCCCGGCTACAACCTGAGCTGGGTCGACAACCTCACGACCCTGGCCACGCTGCTCAAGCTCAATGGCACCGACATCTTCCGCGAGCCGCGCTTCAAGGGCCTCTTCGACTGGCCGCTGGAGATGGTCTGCGCCGGCCGCTTCACCCCGGCCCTGGGCGACTCCGGGAACTTCTCCAACGTCGGTCGGCTCTGGCGGGCGGAGGCCCTGCGGGCGGCCTTCGAGGCCTACGGCGATCCGGTCTACGCGCGGGCCCTCCTCACCATCTCTCCGGAGGGCGGCAAGGACATCCTGTCGAAGGACATCAAGGCCGACCTGGAGGCCGCCTCGGCGCGTCTCGATGGCGAGATCGGCTATGACAGCCGCCACCTCGCCGGCTATGGCCTGGCGATCCTCCAGAACCGCCGACCGGAGGCACCCATCGCCGCGGCGCTGTTCTACGGACGCTTCATCGGCCACGCGCACAACGACAAGATGCACCTCGACCTCTTCGCCGAGGATGTCTCGATGATGCCGGACTTCGGCTACCCCGAGACCGCCAACAGCAACGACCCGCGCCGCTTCGGGTTCTTCTCCCACACGGTCTCGCACAACACGGTCATGGTCGACGCCGGGAATCAGGCCAACGCGCGCGGGCGCTGCCTGGCCTACGACGCCGGTCCCGGGGTGCAGTACGTCGAAGCCCGTAACGACGGTGTCTACCCGCAGTGCTCCGAGTACCGGCGCAGCGTCCTCATGGTCGAGGCCGAGCCCGGGCGCGGCTTCATGGTCGACATCTTCCGCGTCCGCGGCGGCCGTCAGCACGACTGGATTGTCCACGGCGGCCACGCGGATTTCTCAGCGAATTTCGAGTTGCCGGCGCCGCGCCAGGAAGGCACCCTGGCCGGCCCGGAGGTCCCCTACGGCCACTACTACGACGACGACGCGATGGCGGCGGTGCCCTACGGCAGTGCCAACTACGGCGGCTATCGCGGCAGCGGCTTCCAGTTCCTCTACGACGTCCGCGAGGCCGCTCTCGCCCCGGGTGCCTGCGGGCGCTGGGACTTCATCGGCGAGGGCGCGCGGGCCAGTGCGCTCTCCAAGCCCAAGGCGGGGGCCTACCTGCGCGCCCACCTGAGCGGCGATGACGAGCGGCTCTTCGTCTGCCAGGGCAAGCCGCAGCAGAACCGCAAGGACAGCCCCGAGAGCGTCACCTTCCTGGTACGCCGGCGCGCTGGCGAGGCCCTGGAGAGCACCTTCGTGACCGTCTTCGAGCCCGGCGCGGGGGACGAGCTGATACGGTCTGTGACGCGTCTGCCGACGGCGCGTCCGGACCTGGTGGCGTTGCGCATCGAGCTGCGCTCCGGGGCCGTGCACCATGTCTTCTGCGGGGTCGAGGCCGCCGACGCCCCGGTCGTCGTCGACGGCGTGACCTTCGCCGGACAGGTCGGCCACCTGGTGCGCTCGACCGCCGGCACGGTCGAGAGCGCCTACCTCTACAACGCCACACGCCTGGCCGTCGGCGACTGGCAGTGCGAGGGCCCCGGGCCATGGCAGAGCCGCATCGCGGCCTGCGACTACCGCGCCCGCACAGTGCGCCTGGCCGATCCCCTGCCCCGCGACCGCGAGCTGACCGGCCTCACAGTGGCCATCGACAGCGGACCCTACGGCTCGAGCGCCGTCATCCGCAACACCGCCGACGGCCAGGCCATCGGCTTCGGTGATCAGGACCCGCTCTGCTCCCGAATCCTGGTCCGCGAGGCCGCCGGACGTACCCTCAAGACCCCGACGACACTGCATTTTGCCCTGCCGGGCATGACGGTCACCACCGAGGCCATGGAGAGCCTCGGGCGACTGGCCGCACCGCCGCGCGGCAGCCTGGAGCTGGACCGCGACCTGCCCGCCGGGGGCCTGGCGGACCGCGATGGCGACGGCGCCATCCGCGCCTTCGTGATGGAGTACGGCGTCGGCGACCAGGTGACGATACCCGGAAGGACGCGCTGGACCCGGCCCTGACTCGGCGATTCGCGGCACCGCCGCCGGCGGGAGGCCAGGCGGGGCAGGCTGGGCAGACCGGTCAGACTGGTCAGACCCGTCAGACATGTCAGACCCGCCGGACCCGTCGGCTCCCCGGGTGGCGGGGCTCGGCCGGCTCAGGCCTGGCCGTCCCCGGTGGGGTCCTTGAGGCGGTCCTCCAGGAGCTTCCGGCGCAGGGTATTGCGGTGCATGCCGAGGTGTTCGGCGGCCTCGCTCTGGTGGCCGCCGGCGTCGGCCATGGCACGGCGGATGAGGTAGCGTTCCAGGGCCTCGACGGCGCGCGTGTGGACGCCCGGCCGGCGCCAGTCGCAGGCCTCGGCGACGGCGGTCAGGGCCGCCTCGAGGGCGTCCCGGCGGGCCGCGCCGGCGGCGCCGTCACTCCCGGCCGCGCCGGGCGTGCCGCCCTGATCCCCGCGCAGGGCCGGCGGCAGGTGGCTGACCAGGATCGGGCCGGTGCTGCACACCGCCAGGGCGTGCTGCATGACATTGCGCAGCTCGCGGACATTCCCCGGCCAGGGCCACGCCTCCAGGCAGGCCGCCGCCGCGGCGCTCAGCGCCGGCGGCGATGGCGACAGCTCCGCGAGGAAGTGCCGCGTCAGGACCGCGATGTCGGCGCGCCGGTCGCGCAGGGGCGGCAGGTGGATGACGATGACGGCCAGGCGGTAGTAGAGGTCCTGGCGGAAGGTGCCGGCGGCGACGGCCTCGGCGAGGTCGCGGTGGGTGGCGGCGACGATGCGCACGTCGAGGGCGCGCGAGGACAGGCTGCCGAGGCGGTCGATCTGCTGGGTGTCGAGAAAGCGCAGGAGTTTCACCTGGGCGGCCGGCGGCAGGTCGCCGATCTCGTCGAGGAAGAGGGTGCCGCCGTGGGCGGTCTCAAAGCGCCCGGGCTTGTCGCTGACGGCGCCGCTGAAGGCGCCGCGGGCATAGCCGAAGAGCTCGCTCTCGACGAGGCTCTCGGGGAGGGCGCCGCAGTTGACCGCCACGAAGGGACCGTCGCGCCGCGGGCTTAGGTCATGGATCGACTGCGCAGTGAGCTCCTTGCCGGTGCCGGTCGCGCCGACGACGATGACCGCCGCCGAGGAACGCGCGGCCCAGGCGATCTGCTTGTAGACCTCCTGCATGGCCGGCGCGGCGCCGACCAGTTGCGGCGCCTGGGCGCCGCCGCGGGCGGCGTGGGTCGATGCGGCCGGGGCGGCGCCGTCCGCCAGGTCGGACCGTCCCGACTCGAGGGCCTGGGTGACGGCCTGGGCGACGCGGGCGAGGTCGAGGGGCTTGACGAGGTAGTCGAAGGCCTCTCCGGCAACGGCGCGGCGGGCGGTATCGAGGGTTCCGAAGGCGGTAATGACGAGGAAGCGTGCGGCGGGTGCGGTCTGGCGGAGATCGGCGAGGAGGCCGATGCCGTCGGCGTCGGGCAGGCAGACATCGACGAGGGCGACGTCGGGGGGATCACGTCGACAGACGTCCATTCCGGCGCGGGCGGTGGCAGCGACGCTGACGCGCAGGCCGCGAGCCTCGAAGTAGCGCCGGAAGGCGTAGCAGATCGAGGCCTCGTCATCGATGATCAGCAGATGCGCCATACCCTATCCAGACTCCCTGCCGCCGCGGAGGGCGCCGGCGGCCACCGCGGCTCGTGGGCGCGTTCGCGTCTGCGGACACTCGCGCTGCAGATCGCCGTGGGCGGCTCGTGGACGCCTTCGCGTCTGCGGACACTCGCCCTTCTATGTGGGCCGTCAAGGTGCTGCGCTGCTTTTCTGTTCTCTTGCCTTCCCTGCTCCTCAGTCTGAAGGCTCCCGTGCCCTGCGTTCAGAGCTTGGGGCC
>JAGVUW010000025.1 GCA_019136035.1 Verrucomicrobiota bacterium
GGCGCCGCCGAGGCCGCCGAGGATGCTCTGATTCCCCACCGTGACCACCGCGCCGGTCTTCTCGGCCGAGGCCCCCAAGGTCGCGACGTCGAAGGGCTTGATCGAGGGGTAGTGGAGCAGGTCGACTTGGACGCCCTCGCTGGCGAGGGCCTCGGCCGGGGCCTTGGCGAAGGCGGTCATGCAGCCGGTGCTCACCAGGGTCGCATCCCGGCCCTGGCGCGGGACGACGGCGCGGTTGGGGTCGAAGGTACAGGTTTTGCCGAAGATGGCGGTGAATGCCGGCTCTGGGCACTGCGAGGTATTGGCGGATCGCCTAACCTGACCTATTCACGCGCTGCGCGGCGGCTCTTGAACAGGTCACCCTTCGGGCTTCAACGCGAGGCACTTGCGGCATTTTGCCCAGGGCTAGCCCTGCCCATTACCCATAGAGCGTGTCTGACTATATCGTACATCGTTGAGTGAGAACCCCTGACAGAGCAGCATCAGTGCCGCGTAACCGCGCCACATCAGTTGGTGTCCGGGCGGAGGGTCCCGTGGGCGGCAGAGGTAGCCACCCAGGCGCGCCACCAGCCTCACGGCCATGCCGACAGTGGCCGGAGGCTTCATCCCGTTTTTTTTGCATAGCGGCGCAGAACCTCGATCTCGACGTCGGAGAAGAGCACATCTGCAGGCAGTTCGGGCATTTCGCGGCCCAGCAGCGTCATGAGCATGATGCGCCACGCGACCACCGCGTTGATCGCGACAGCCCGGCGGATACGCTCGGCGGTCTTGTGCTGCACCTCTTCGATCCGGCAGCCGGACTTCAGGACGCGGTGCCAGTCCTCGATGCGCCAGCGCAGGCAGTACCAGCGGACGCATCGCAGGGCGGTTTCGGCGTCGGGGATGGGCATGGTGGTGAGCAGGAACCACTCCAGGGGCTCGACGCCGGGAGGCGCATTGTCTTCCACGATGTGGATGATCCAGACTTCAACGGGAGCTTTCTCCTGCAGGCCGGGGCGGCTGGGGGCCTGCAGTTCGACCTGGGTATAGCGCAGCGCCACATCCGCCACCCGCCCCTTGCGGGCCGGCCGTGCCTTTTGCCTGCTCAGTTTGGGCCTGGCGCTCTGGCGGGGGATGCGGATGCAGCAGCGCTGGCGCATCGGCGTGCTCCTGACGGACTCGAAGAGCTTGGCTCCGGCGGCGGTCCTGCGGTCGTACATGGCCCTGACCAGCAGGTCGATCCGCGGGTCCTGGCGCCATTCGTCGAACAGTTCGAACACGTCGGCTTCGCGGTCCATCACCGAGACGATGCGCGTGCCGGGTATCTGCCGGGCGATGCTGTTGAGGTCCCGCACTCCCTCGATCCACGAGAAGGTCTTCTTCTGCTCTATGGGGACCTGGTAGCTCCGCGGGGCGGTCAGTGTGCCGTTCCTGCTCCGCACCTTGGGCGGCTTGGGGTGGGGCTGTGGGCAGTCTGCCCGAAGCACTCCCAGTGGCAGTCCGGCGGTGGTCACAGCCAGGGTCGAGTGCAGGTGCAGGCCTCGGCTCTGCGCACCGGTCTGGTTCGAGCCGAGACTGTGCAGGCCCTCGCACTGATCCAGGTTGGTGTAGTTCAGGTCGGTGCCGTCCTGGATGCACAGCACGGTCCGCTGAGCCTGCAGGCGCTGGATGGTGCGTTCCCGGTGCGGCTGCAGGATGCCCGACAGGGTCGCGGGCGAGCCATCCGGCTGGTCGATGAAGCGGTAGTACGCCTTGGTCGCGGGCCAGTCTCCCTTGGTTATCTCGCTCCAGGCCTTGGCGGGATTCTGCGCTTTGGCTCTGGCCATCTCGACCAACCGGCGAGTCAGACGAACGTCACCCAGCTGCGCGGCGCCGAACTCCTGCTCGGCCCACGACTCCTCGTCCTGTCCGTCGGCGATCCCGAGGGCACCCCGACCGCTGCCCACAGGCAGGCCGAGCTGCTGGCGGAAGTCCTCGGCCAGCGCATACACGTAGATATCCTTGAGGTTCTTGCCCGCCTTCATCTCGCGGTCCTGGCGCCCGCGGCCCTGCGTCTGCCCAACCCGGATCCAGTTGCCGGCACGGAAGCTCGTGCCCTGGAAACTGGACGTGTCCACAAAGGTCTCCAGCAGAAGCGGGGCGTACCCGTACCGGCGCTCGAAGTCCGAGCGCATGACCTTCACACACAGCCCAAGCACCTGCGAGGCCAGGTTCCTGCAGCGCACGCCGGGGCGGATCAGAAAGCGGGCAAGACCCACCACCTTGTCCAGATGCGCCCCGCGCCCGTCACTGTCCCAGCCGATCCATGCGTCACGATCCCGCAGGTGCAGCGCGGCGGCAGCGAAACCGATCCCCCCCAGCCAACCGTGCCCGGAGCCGATCAGGTAGCGCAGCTGACGCCCCACCAGGGGCCCGGCCCCCAAGGGGTGCTCGCGAGCCATCAGCTCGTTCCAGACCTTGATCAGCTCCCCGTCCTGCACAAGCACAAGCTCCAGGCCGGCGATGCCGCCCACTTCCGCCGGGACGCCTGCCGGCTCGGGCACCGCCGCCTCAAGCCGCCGAGGGCTTGGAACGGTGCGTTTCCTGCACCGAGGCGGCAGCGTCACGTGCCCCTGCTGCTCAAGCCTGCGGAGGGCCTTCACGCAACCGGCCCGCTGCCGCCGGCCGCGAACGTCAACCAGGCCAAACAGGTCGCACACAAGGTCCGCCAGCCGCGTCCGGTTCAGATCGGGATTCTCCGCCACCATCCGGACGATACGCTCGATGCTGCCGGGCTCGGACAACACACGCTTGATCTGGTTCTGAGTTTCCATGCCGTCACTGTAGACGGTCCCTAAACAATGTCCAGTCACTAACCCTGGGTAATGGGCAGGGCTAGCCCTGAGCAAGAGGCCGCAAGTGCCTCGCGTCGAAGCCCGAAGGGTGACCTGTTCAAGAGCCGCCGGGCGGCGCGTGAATAGGTCAGGCTAGCCCGGATCGTCCCCACCGCGGCCCGCAGCCCGTAGCCCAAGGGCGTGGTCGCGGCTCGGGTGTCGGCCCGCAGTCCGTCCTTGGACGTTGGCCGTTGAGCGTTCAGCGTTGGGCGTTCGCTCTCCCGAGCGACGTCAGCACCCAGCCCGTATGGCGGAGCATCCGGCGCTGGTGGCAGAGGACGGCCGGTGGCGGAGGCGCCGTCAGGGCGCCGTCGGGGGTGCCGCCGGGGGTGCCGCCGGTACGGCCGCCGGGGGTGCCGGGGGTGCCGCGGCGAGGAGGGCCTCGATGTCGGGCTTGAGGTCGGCCGGGGTCGTCGCCGAGGCGAAGCGCTCGACGACGCGGCCCTGGCGGTCCACGAGGAACTTAGTGAAGTTCCACTTGATGGCGGTCGAGCCCATGACGCCGGGGGCCTGGGAGCGGAGGAGCCTGTAGAGCGGGTCGGCCTGATCGCCGTTGACGTCGATCTTGCCGAGCACGGGGAAGGTCACCTCGTACTCGCGCGAGCAGAACGCCTGGATATCGGCATTGCTGCCGGGTTCCTGGTTGCCGAACTGGTTGCAGGGGAAGCCGAGGACGACCAGGCCGCGGTCGGCGTAGGTCTGGTGGAGGGCCTGCAGCCCTTCGTATTGCCGGGTGAAGCCGCACTTGCTGGCGACATTGACGATGAGCAGGACGCGGCCCTCGTACTGTCGCAGCGGCACGGCCTTGCCATCGGCGTCGAGGACGCTGAGGTCGTAGATGGAGGCGGTCGGCTCGGCGGCCGCGAGGGCCAGGCCCATCATCAGGCTCAGAGTGAGAATCCGTGTCATGGCAGTCGTCGCTCCTCGGCTCGTATGAGAGACCGTGTCGTTGTGCCGTCGACGCCGCTGCGGCTCGTGGACGCATCCGCGTCTGTGGCCACTCGCCCTCCAGGCGCGTCGCCCGGGCCCACGGTCCGATGGAGGGCGACAGGCCCCTGGAGCCGTCCCCCGATTCCTTGCCGTAGGCGGCTCGTGGACGCGTTCGACGTCGGCTGTCACCGCTCCGACCCCGCTGCGGGGGCGGGGTTCCGCATCGCGGCGACGAGGTTCAGGACGAGGCGCCCCATGACCAGACACTCCAGGCCGAAGGGCAGGTACCCAGCATAGCCGAGCAAGGGCATCTCGAAGATGTGGAAGCGGTTGACGAAGGGCACCGCGTACTCCCATCGCGCCAGGCTGAGGCTGTTCCAGAGTTCCCAGAAGCCGCCGCAGATCAGGCCGGCCAGCGGCGCCGCCACCAGGCTGCGCCAGTCGCCGCGGCGCAGTTCGTCGAGAAGCGGACTCTGGTCGGCGAGGACCTGGACGGCCAGGACGATCAGGAAGGGCGAGACCCAGAGCAGGCCGAAGAGCAGGCTGGGCAGCACGCCGACCGCCGCCAGGCCGGCGCCGGCCAGGAGCAGGCCGAACCAGGCCGCCGGACGCGCCCAGCCCGCCGCCACACGCCGGCCGCGCGACAGGCCTTGCCCCAACGCCGGCAGGGTCAGGAGCAGGTCGTGCGTCGAAAGCACCGCCGGCAGGACGGTCGAAAAGCAGATCGTGGCCATGGCGATGTAGCCCATCGGGCTGAAGGTCTCGACGCCGCGGTAGTACCAGTTCTGTACGTAACGATTCAAGTACTCGAAGAACCACCAGAACGCGGCGCTGGCCGGGAAGAGCATGAGGTAGCCGAAGGGCTGCCGGCGCAGGAGCGACGGCCGGCCGCGCCATTCGCAGAGGGCATTGACGACAAGGATGTAGCCGAGCCACTGCGGTGCGAAGGTCAGGCGCTGCCAGGGCGCGAACCAGGCAAAGCGCGTCCAGGCCATGACCCAGGCCAGCAGCCCCCAGGCCAGGCCGGCCCAGCCCCACCACGGAAAGGCGCCCGTCGCGCCCGTCGCCGCGCCGGCGTGTCGGCGGCCATAGCACCAGCCCCAGGCCAGGCAGACCAGGCCACCCGCCGCGATCAGGCCGAAGATCACGAAGCCGACCCACGAGAAGGCGGCGTGTTCGACGTAACGGGTCAGGGGCGGGAATTCGAGGTACTGGCGCAGGTCATGGCCGTCCAGCCAGGCGCCGAGCAGCGGCAGCCCCAGAAGCAGGGGCACCATCAGGAGAAGCGTCAGCACGGTGCGACGCATGGCAGGAGGCGTTGACGTCGTCTCATCCATGGTGGCACCACTGTAGCCCGGCTGGCGCCGGAACGCCATGGGGCGCGGCAGAAGACGTTCGGCGGGGCGAGGGCGGGGCGGCGTCGCGCTGCCTGCCGGCCGATCGGGGCATGGGCTCGCGGCACCTGGCAACACCCCGCGGGATCACGCGGAGCGCGGGGGACTCCAGGGACGGAAGGGACTCAGGGGGGGCCGGCTTCTCCTATGGGCCATCGCGGTGTGGCGTTGCCGCCGACGGCTGGCTGCCGCTGTGCTGGTGCAGTAGGGTGTGTGACGGCGTCGTCATGGGCCGGTGGCGCGGCGGTCGGTGACAATCCGCTGTCGCCGTCGGAACGCCCGACACGCGCGGCGCCGTCGAGGAGGGCGATATGGCCGACACGCTGCGGGACCGATTCTGGATCTGGGGCCACGAGGCCGGGAGCTACCATCGCCTGCCGGGGAACCCCTGGCACCTGCCGGGGCCGCCGTCACGTCTGACGCCGGCTGAGGCGGCCGACGACATGGGCATCCCCAACGTCATGATGGTGCGCTTCGGCAACCGTCCGCGCCCGCCTTTCCGCGAGCCCGCGACGCCCCTGCGGTCGCTGCGGCGGCAGGTCTGGTCCATCGTCGGCGATGCCGGGTCGACCGACAACGACCGCGAGCCTGACCTGCAGAGCGTGCTGGACCTGGCCTCGGAGTTCCCCAACCTCAGCGGCGCCATCATGGATGACTTCTTTCGGAAGGACCCGGCCCGGCCTGGGCGCTACAGCGCCGACCAGGTCGACGGCTTCCGACGCCGGCTGCATGACGGCCCGCGGCCGCTGGATCTCTACGCGGTGACCTACACACACAACCTCGACCTGCCCATCGCGGACCACCTCGCGGCGGTGGATGCGACGACCTTCTGGACCTGGCATGGGAGTCAGCTCTGGGATCTCGAGGCGAGCTTCGGTCGTCTCGAAGCCCTGGCGCCGGGCCTGCGCAAGCTCCTCGGGATCTACCTCTGGGACTTCGGGGCGGCCGCGCCGTTGCCGCCGGGGGCAATGGCGCACCAGTGCCGACTGGGCCTGGAGTGGCTGCGGTCGGGTCGGGTGGAAGGCCTGGTCTTCCTGGCCAGTTGCCTCGTCGACTGCGACATCGAGGCGGTCCATGAAGCCCGGCGGCTGATCGCGGCGGTCGGTGACGAGACGCTGTCGCCGCGGGCCTGAGCGGCGGCGTGTCGAGGCTCAGCCGGCCGGTTCGAGTCGCAGGAAGGTCTCGAGGTGGGCGGTGCCGGGGAACATGTCGAGAGGACAGACCGCCTGCAGGCGGTAGCCGTGCTGTTGCCAGGCACGTATCTGGGCCGGCATCTCGTCGGTGCCGCAGCAGGCCTGCACGACGCGTGCGGGCGCGCGTTCCGCCAGGGCGGCCAGGGCCGCCGGCGGGATGCCCTGGCGCGGCGGGTCGGCCAGGATGACCTCACGGCGGCCGTCCGGCTTGGGGAGGCTGCGCGTGACGTCGGCGCCCTCGATGCGGCAGACCCGGAATGAGGCCCGCCCCTCGGTGCCGAGGAAGTGGCCATTGCGGCGTGCCGACTCGATGCCTTCGGGAGCGGCGTCGAGGCCAAGCACGGCGGCGTAGTCGGCTGCCAGGTCGTGGGCGAAGAGCCCGTAGCCGCAGTAGAGGTCGAGGAGGCGCTCGCCGTCGCCGCCGGGCGCCAGGAGCCGCCGGGCCGTGGCGAGGAGTTCCGGGACCATGGCCTCGTTGACCTGGGTGAAGCCGGTCGGGGCGTAGCTGTAGCGTCGACCGTTGAAGCTCACCATGAGGATCTCGGGGCCGAAGAGCTTCTTGACCTTGAGGCTGCCGGGCACGGCGCCGGTATCGAGGTAGTAAGGCGATCGCGTCGGGTCGTGGAAGATGAAGGCCGAGACCAGGCCGCGGTCGCCTTCCGGCAGTCCCTCGGCGAGGATGCGGAGTTTGCGCACAACGGCGCCGTCGAGGTGCGAGACATTGAGGATCAGGCAGCGCTCGGTGAGGCTGCCGCGCAGGATGACGAAGTGCAGCGCCTCGCGGAGCGGCCGGAAGTGCGGCTCGAGGAGACGCTCGGCGATGGCGTCGTAGAGGGCGGCATGCTCCGCCGGCTCCAGAGCGGAGGCCGCCAGGCCGCCCGGGCGGCCGGGGCGGTCGCCGCCCGGATCGGCCAGGAGCTGCATGCGCCCGCGCGATACCACGACATGACGCCGCGTCGTGGTCCGGTAGTGCCGCGGGCGCGGCGCCGCCGCCACCTCGCCCGGCGTCAGGGGGAGACCCTCGCGCTCCCAGAACTCGCGCAGAGCCGCGTTCTTCACGGCCAGTTCAGCGGCGTAGTCGAGGTGTGCCAGGGGCTCGACGGCCGGGAGGCCGCGCCCGGACCCCGTCGGGAGCCGGCTCAGGACGCTGTCGAGGAAACGTGCCATGCCGACACTGTAGCCGGTCTTCACGGCCCCGGCGATGCGGCGGCGAGGGAATATCCCGGGCGCTCGGCGGCACGCAGGCCACCGGCACGCCGGGTCCGCGGATGCCGTCCCGCCGGCGCCCGTCATGCGGGTCCGCGGCGCCGTCCGTGGACCTCCCGGGCGCCGCCGGCGCGATCCGCAGACCGCACAGCGGGGCGCAGGTCTGATCGACGATCGCGTCAGCGCTCGCCTGGCCACCCTCGTATGGAACTTCGCGTCGTTGTGCTGCCGATGCCGCCCGGCTCGTGGACGCCTTCGCGTCTGTGGACACTCGCGCTCCACACCGGTGGCAAGCGATGTTCCGCCTTGCCAGGGCCGGCGCCCCGGGTGCCGGGGACCTGGCTGAAGGGGTGCCAGATCGTGGCCGGGGGTCGCGCGAGAGCACGACCCCCGGAAACGCGGACCCACGACCCACGCACCCTGGAGGCGTGCCAGAACCGGGCCTCCAAATCGCCCCGGGGGGCGCGGTTCGGTTTGCTTCCCGGCCGCGGCGGGGTACAGTACGGCCATTGTTGTCCGGCAGTGACTTCAGTGCCCTCCGGCGGCCGACCGCGGTCGTGCTGTCGTGAGTCCGCCCTCCAGGTCGAGTGCGGATGTAGAGCGATTTGCATCATTGGGCACGCCAGTCGAGAGCGCTGCTGCGGACCACGCCACACCGGAAAAGGGGTGTCAGGCATGAAGACCGGACCGAAGCACAAACTGTGTCGCCGCATGGGCACCTGCGTCTGG
>JAGVUW010000462.1 GCA_019136035.1 Verrucomicrobiota bacterium
CAGGCGGCGCGGCCGGCGGCGGGCCATGCGCCCCGGCGGCGCGGTGCAGGGCGCCGATGGCGACGGCGGCGTCATGCCGGCCGCGCCGGCAGGCCTTCTCGCAGGGTCCCGGGCAGACCATCCCGAGGCTCTGTGGCAGCACCAGCGCCTCGTGGGCGAGGGCCGCCGCCGTGGTCAGATCGCCGGTTTGGAGGGCCCGCGCCATGGCCGGGATGTCCAGATGGGCCGGGCAGGCCGACTGGCAGGGCGCCTCGCAGTCGCCGGCGTGCTCGCTGAGGATGAGCTCCATGACCTCGCGGCGGTGCCGGCGGATGTCCTCGTCGTCGGTGGTCACCACCATGCCCTCGGCGGCCGGCGTCGCACAGGACGGGAGCATCTGGGACCGTCCGGCGATCTTCACGGCGCAGACCATGCAGGAGGTGCTCGGCTCGAAGCCCTGCCGCCAGCACAGGGTGGGTATGGCCAGGCCGAGCTGACGGGCCGCCTCCAGGAGGGTCGTTCCCGGCGGCACCGTGACGGTCTGGCCATCAAGGCTCAGGGTGGGCATGTCAGGTCACCTCCACGGCGCCGCTCGGGCAGACACCCCGGCAGGCGCCGCAGCGCACGCAGAGTGCCTGGTCGATGCGATGCTGTTCGAGGGGCCGCATGGCGATGGCGCCGGTCGGGCAGCTCTGGGCGCAGCGTGTGCAGCCGATGCAGCGGTCGCTGATCTGGTAGTGGATGAGGGCGGAGCAGCGTCCAGCCGGGCAGCGCCCGGCGAGGTGTGCGGCGTACTCGTCGCGGAAGTGCCGCAGGGTCGAGAGCACCGGATTGGGTGCGGTCTGGCCGAGGCCGCAGAGGCTGAGGCGCTTGACCGTCCAGGCGAGGTCCTCGAGGCGCTCCAGGTCGCCCTCTTCGCCCTTACCGGCGCAGATCTTCTCGAGCAGGTCGAGCATGCGGCGGGTGCCGACCCGGCACGGTGCGCAGCGTCCGCAGGACTGCGCCTGGGTGAACTGCAGGAAGTAGCGTGCGATATCGACCATGCAGTCATCCTCGTCGAGGACGACGATGCCGCCCGAGCCCATGATGGCGCCGACGGCGGTGAGGGCGCCGTAGTCGATCGTCGTATCGGCGAGGCTGGCGGGTACGCAGCCCCCCGAGGGCCCGCCGATCTGGACGGCCTTGAAGGCCTTGCCGCCGGGGATGCCGCCGCCGATGCCCTCGACGACGGCGCGGATGCTCAGGCCCATCGGCACCTCGATCAGGCCGCCGCGGAGGATCCTGCCGGCGAGGGCGAAGACCTTGGTGCCCTTGCTGTCGTGCGTGCCCAGGGCGGCGAAGGCCGCCGGGCCATGCCGCAGGATCCACGGGATATTGGCGAAGGTCTCGACATTGCTGACCAGGGTCGGCCGGCCGAAGAGGCCGCACTCGGCCGGGTAGGGCGGCCGCAGCCTCGGCATGCCGCGGCGGCCCTCGATGCTGGCCAGGAGGGCGCTCTCCTCGCCGCAGACGAAGGCGCCGGCGCCCTCGACTACGCGCAGTCGCGGGCCCGGGCCGGCGCCGGGCGCGCCGGCGGGGTCGGTATCGCCGCGGATGAGGCCTTCGTCCTGCAGGCAGCGCAGGGCCGCGCGCACCCGCGACAGGGCCAGCGGGTACTCGGCGCGGATGTAGAGGACGCCCTCGGCGGCGCCGACGGCCCAGGCCGCGATGAGGATGCCCTCGAGGACGCGGTACGGGTAGCTCTCGAGGAGCATGCGGTCCATGAAGGCGCCGGGGTCGCCCTCGTCGCCATTGCAGACGAGGACCTTCTCGGTGCCCTTGGCACGGCGCACCAGGCGCCACTTCTGGCCGGTGGGGAAGCCGGCGCCGCCGCGGCCGCGCAGGCCGCTGGCGATGACCTGCTCGATGACCTCGTCCGGCTCGCCGCGTTCGAGGCAGTGCCGGTAGGCCTCCAGGCCGCCGCCGCGCCGGTAGTCGTCGAGGCTGAGCGGGTCGAGCTGGCCGCAGGCCTCCGTGGCGATGTGGACCTGAGGCCGGAGGAATGCCTCCAGGGCCGGTACGGGGTCGCGCTGGCCGACCGGGTAGCGCTCCAGTGCCGGCGTCGTGTCGGCGGTCCTCCCGGCGGCGGCGCTCGGCGCGTCGGCATCGGCGAGACGCCGCACCGGCGCGCACTCGACGGCGCCGCGGTAGAGCCTCTCCAGACCGACGGCGAGGCCGGCACGCAGAGCCCGCCAGGGCCCGCGCGGCGGGAAGTGGCGGCGCAGGATGGCGGCGACGTCGTCGGGTTCGACCTGGGTGTAGGTCCAGCGCTCGCCGTCGGCCATGACGACATCGAGGAGGGGCGTCTGGCTGCAGCTCCCGACGCAGCCGACCTGGCGTACCGCGACCGCCTGGTCGGTCTCGGCCAGGGCGGCGTGGACCGCCTCCATGACGCGGGCGCTGCCGCGGGCCTGGCAGCACGACCCCAGGCCGATGCGGATCTCGCCGGAGGGCGCCGCGGCGCTCGGCCGCGCCGCGGCCGCCGGGCGGGCCTGGGCGCGCTGGCGTGCCAGGAAGTCGTCGAGGATGGCGCCGACCTCGGCTGGGCGGACATGCCCGTAGATCGTGTGCTCGATCTGCACCACCGGCGCCAGGGTGCAGCAGCCCAGGCAGGAGACCGTCCCGAGGGTGAACTGCCGGGCCGGGTCGGTGTCCTCGCCGGCGGCCAGCTCGAGGCGGCGCCGGAAGGCGTCCAGGACCGCGTCGGCGCCCTTGACATGGCAGGCGGTGCCGACGCAGACGCCGATGGTGTATTGTCCGGCCGGGCGGTGTCGGAAGAGGTCGTAGAAGGTCGCCACGCCGCTGAGGTCGGCAGGGCTGATGTCGGTGATCTCGCAGACGCGCCGGAGGGCCTCTGTCGGCAGGTAGCGGTAGTGTGCCTGGATGGCCTGCAGGATGGCGATGGCGGCATCGCGCGTGCGGCCCTTGGCCGCGACGATGGCATCGACCGCGCTCAGGTCGAGCGGGGGCGCAGTCTGGCTGTCGGCCGGCCCCGCGGGGGTGGCCTTGTCTGCAGCGCGTTTCCGCAAGGGCGCTTGCTCCGTGGAGGTTGTCTCGATGCGGGGCTAACGTAAGGCCATGGCGCCGGGCCTGCCAGCCGGCACGCCGGGCGGGCAGGGCTGTTTGGGGATTGCGTCAGCGCTGCGTCGGTGGCCCTCGTAGGAGACACTGCGTCGTGGTGCTGTCGAGCCGTTGCGGCTCGTGGACGCATTCGCGTCTGTGGGCACTCGCGCTCCACACTCGTGGCGAGCGATGGCTCGCCGCGCCATATCCGGCGTTCTACGCCGGGGGCTTCGCTGAACGGGTGCCGGAACCAAATCAGAAACGCCATCGAGGCCCGCAGACGAGACCATGAGGAGAGCACCGATGACCCGACCGTGCAGGCTGATCGTGTGGACGCTGAGTCTGGCCGGCCTCGGGGCCGCCGCGGCTCAGGAAGTCGCCCTGCGCCATGAGGACAGCGATGGCTGCGGCGCCGCCGAGGTCGTCCTCGAGAACCGCCTGGTGCGCGTCGATGTCCTCACGGGCGAGCCGCCGCCGGTGCCGTCGCGGCGCTGGCGCGACCGCCTCCTGCGCCGGCCGCCGCCGGAGGCGCGCCCGCGCTACGGGACGCGCTTTGTCGGTCCGGGCTGGATCGGCCAGGTGACCTTCCGGCCGACCGGCCGGCGCTGGTTCGCCCAGACGTCCGGGGGCCGGGAGAACTGGCAGGGCATCCCGGAGGAATTCGACGAGGCGGTCCGTGTGCGCGAGATCAGCCCGGGGGTCTGGCACTGCCTGAAGATCGGCGTCGGCCTCTGCCAGGGCGTCGACCGCTGCTTCCGCGGCTCGCTCAAGCTCATCGACCCCGGCGTCTGGGAGACGGTCGAGGAGGACCTCGGGGCCGGCGGCCGCGCCGTGACCTTCCGGCAGACCGTGCCGGTGCGCGACGGCTACGGCTACCGCTACGAGAAGCGCCTCATCCTCAGGCCCGGCGAGAGCCGCCTGCTCATCGAGCGCACCCTGACGAACATTGGTGAACAGCCGTGGGATACGACCTGGTACACGCATGCCTTCTGGGGCCAGGACGGCCAGGGCGGCTACGACGAGCGCTGCTGGGCCACGGTGCCCCTGCGCGGCGCCGCGGTGGCGGGCCTCGGCGAGGCGGCCATCGACACGCGCATCTGCCGCATCGGCAAGCCGCCGCAGGCCGGCTACTGGGGCGCCGTCGATGGCGATATCCTGGCCGGCGGGTGGTACGCCTGCGGTACCCACGACGGCGCGGAGGTCTTCCTCACGGCCCTGGCCGAGACCCCGGCCTTCTACCGCATG
The DNA here is from genome assembly GCA_019136035.1 of Verrucomicrobiota bacterium. Lineage (GTDB taxonomy): Bacteria > Verrucomicrobiota > Lentisphaeria > Oligosphaerales > JAFGRS01 > JAGVUW01. The sequence goes on from JAGVUW010000462.1 coordinate 4,327, forward strand.
TGGACCTGTCCGCAGACCTACTCCCTGGAGGCCTTTCGGCTGATCTCCCTGGCGCCGGGGGGTGTCGACCGCTGGGTCGAGACCCTCGCTTGCGGCGCCGGCCTGGAGGGCCTCGATGCCCACGACGGCGTCGCCGCCTACCAGGCCGTGGTCAGCCCCGGCGCCGTGCCGGGGGCGCCGGCGGTGTCGTTGCGGGTGCTGCCTTTCCGCGAGGTCGCTGAGGGCGTCCTGCGGCTGCAGGTCCGCGGCGCCGACGGCCGCGAACGTCGCGAGGAGCACCCGATCCGCGCGGCGGGTCCGTCGGCCGCGGTGGAGGTCCCCCTGGCGTCGCTGTCCGGGGCGCTGCCGGCGCGTCTTGAGGCGCGTCTCGAGGTTGCGGGGGCGGCATCCGACGTCCAGTCGAAGGCGGCGGCTGCCCGGATGGTCCTGGTGGCCCCGGCGCCCGTCCCGGCGGCGCGCCTGCCGTCGTCGGGCGGTGGCGCGGGTGCGGTGATCCTGGGGCCTTACGAGCGCCGCACCGACGAGGGCTGGGTGCCCACGCCCGCCGCCGGGTTCCTCTCTGAGTACCTCGCCTCGGCCGGCTTCCAGCCCGTCTTCGTCCGCGATCGCGATGGCCTGCCGGCCGATGCGGCCGCCGCGCCGGCCCTGGTCGCCTGTGTCGGGCTGCGGGCTCTGCCGGCGGCAGTCTGGCGTCAGCTCGAGGACCACGTCCGCGCCGGCGGCGGCCTCGTGGTCTGCGGGCCGATCACGCCGACGGCTTTCGAGGGCACCGACCTCCTGCCCCTGCGCGAGGTCTCGAGCAGCGTCCGCATCGGCGCCGGGCCGCGCGACTGCACCCGCGAGTTCCTGGGCGCCTGGTCGCGGCGGTACCAACTCGAGCCGCTGGAGGAGCACCCGGTGCTGACCGGGCTGCCCTTCCTGCCGGCGGGCCGTCCGGACATCGGCGCCCTGCAGATCCTCGAGCCCACGTCGGCGGGCCGCGTCATCCTGCGCTATCAGACCCCGGCGGGGCTCCAGCCCGCAGTATCGACGCCGGCGCTGGTGCTGGCCGCCTACGGCGCCGGCCGGGTGGCGGTGCTGGCGAGCCCGGTCGACTGGGGCATGCCGTCGAACTGGTGTCTGTGGAATCGCCTGGGCGAGTACCACAGGCAGTTCTTCCAGCAAATCGGACTCTGGGCCGCCGCGGGCGCGCTCCCGGGCGGAGCGTCCGCCACGGGACGGTGATGAGCCGGGGGACCGGGGGTCCGCGGAGGGAGGACGAGGGGGAGGACGAGGACGAGAACGAGAACCGGAGGGGGCGCCCATCCTCCTTGTCTTGATCCTTGTCGTGATCGTTGTCGTGATCCTTGTCGTTTCCGGGAGTCGTGGAGAGAGGAGGACGGGAACGAGGGGGAGGACGAGGGCGAGGACCGGAGGGAGCGCCCATCCTCCTTGTCTTGATCCTTGTCGTTCCCGGGAACCGCAGAGGGGAGGACGAGGACCAGGACTAGGATCAGGATCGGGCGGAGCGTCCTCCTTTCTTGCGCCTCTTGCGCCTCTTCGCGGCCTTCTCTCCCCCTCTGCGGCGGGGCGCCGCCGCGTTTCAGGGCCGGGGGGGCAGGCGCAGGCGGACGGCCAGGTCGGTGGTCAGGGGGGGCAGACGCAGCTCCAGGCGGCCGTCGCGCACGACGTCCGTGGCGGTCGACTGCTCGCGGCCCTCCCAGGTTTCCCACCAGGCGATGGCGACCGGGCCGTCGGGCAGGCCCTGCAGGGTCACCGTCGCGGCCGGCACTGTCGGCACCGCGCCGCGGCCGTGGTTGAACCACGTGCTCTCGCGGTTCTGCACCCAGAGGATGGCCTCGCGGTCGGTGGCCAGGGCGGCGGTGAGGAGATTCGGCTTCAGGAGCGACCGGCAGCCCTCGAAGCGGTAGGAGCCGACGCGTATCCAGTCCTTGCCGAGGTTCTCGACCTGGATGCGATGCTCGCCGGCGGGGACCTCGATGGCGATCTCCTCGTCGTAGGATGACTCCCAGAGCTGCCACTGCGGGCGGTACAGCCAGGACTTGCCGTGGCCCTCGCCGCAGGGCAACTCGCGGTCGACCACGGTGCTGCCGTCGAGATGGACGCGGAGGCGCCCATGCGACGAGACGCGGTCGACATGGATCACGAAACGCCCGGGATATGGGTAGCGCGCGACGAAGGTCGGCGGGCGGCGCAGGTCGCTATGGCCGGTGCCATGCAGGAGTGCCAGGAGTTCCTGCGGGTCATTGACGGTGCCATCGGGTGCCAGGGTGAAGGTATCGACGGCGCGGCGCCGGAAGCCGGGCGCGGGTACCAGGACCGCATCGCGGCGCGGCGGCTCGGCGGGGGCGTCGACGTAGTCGGCCATGACCTCGAGCGGCCGCCAGACGGCGGTGCCGAAGGGCAGCCCGGTGGTGAAGCGTCGGATGGCGGTGAAGTGTCCGTAGAGGTTCAGGGGGTCGATGTAGTTCTCATGCCACCACGGCATGGGTATGCCGTCGCAGCCGCTGGCGATCGCCGCCCAGAAGGCATTGTGGAGGGCCCATCCGCGCGGGTCCTTGTCGGCCGTGGTGTCATGGCTGCGGATGCCGAACTCGCCGAAGATGTGGGGCTTCTGGAAATCGCGGCGCTGTTTGAGGCAGAAGTCGCGGACGATCTCGGCGACATTGCGGTCGTTGTTGGTGTAGCAGTGCGTCTGGACGATATCGATTTCGGGGATCTGCCAGCAGGTCTCCGGGCCGGTGGTGCTCCACCAGCTCGTGGTGATGGGGTGGCCGTAGGGGTCCAGGGCGCGCAGGGCCGCCGCCATCTCGCGGTGCCAGTCGATGATGGCAGCGTGCGGGGTGTCGGCCCAGCCCTCGAACTCATTGCCGAACTCCCAGCACTGGACCGCGCTGCTGGCGGCCCAGCGCGCCACCATGTAGCGCAGGCGGTTGCGGTAGTGGCGGCGGGCCTCGGGGTGGGTAAACCACTCGGCCGGCGTGGCGCAGGGGCCGCCCTGGGCGGTGTTGAAGGGATTGGCCTTCCAGCCATCCAGTCGGAAGTCCTGGTGGGTATCGAAGCAGAGCATATAGGCGAAGCCGAGCTGCTGTGCCAGCGTCATGGCGGTGTCGAGCTGTGCCGCCTGGGCCTGCCGGTACCACCCGAGGCGGCCCTCCCACTCCAGGCCCAGGCCGCTGTGGCTCATCCACCAGCGGTTCCAGTTCTCGCCCGCCGCCGCCATCGTGCCCAGGGCCTCGTCGACGAGCTGACCCGCGGTCGGGTAGATGGGCAGGTTGTGGCCGATCGGCAGGTACGGCACGCCGCTGTCGTAGGCCAGGTAGTGCGGATCGACCCGGCTGACGCGGATGAAGCCGGAGTGTCCCGAGGGCCGCACCGTCATCGGCGGCAGCGCCAGACGGGCTTCACCGGAGCGGTCGCGGGCGGTCACCTCGCAGTGCAGGGGCCCGAGTTCGGTCCCGGCCAGACGGAGGTGCCACTCGCCGGGGCCGTCCGGCGTCATGATCTCGATGCCGTCGTCGACCTCGCGGCGGTGCGGCACCATGAAGAACCCCGGGAGGTCGTACTGCCGGCCGGAGGCCGTGGTGATCCGGGCTGCGAGCGCAACGTCGTCGGGGTCGTAGGGGTTGTCCCAGGAGGCATCCAGGTCGACCCGGAGGTCGACGGCACCGTAGAGCGGCAACGCCTCCGGCTGGCCCGCGACGCCGCGCAGGGCCAGGGCTGCCCGACGCGGCATCGACGGCTCCGCGGCGGGCGTCGGCATGGTCGCTTCGTGCAGCCGCAGGGCCACCGTTGCAGTCTCGCCGGGCGGGATGTCCTGCCGGCGCAGGGTCAGCTCCATGGACTGGGCGTGCTCTGCCAGGCGTGTCCGCGCCGTGGCCAGGCGCCGCGGCGTCAGGCATAGCGCGGCCTCGCCCGGGGTGCCGACCCAGAGGCGCCGGAAGTGCCCGGAGAGGGCCCGCCCGATCGGC
>JAGVUW010000596.1 GCA_019136035.1 Verrucomicrobiota bacterium
GCGGACGGCGCCGCCCCGGCCGGCCTGGGCGGGGTGGTGCGCTGTACGAGCCGTGTAGACGGCACCCTCCAGCCGGCCCGCTTCCTGGCGCCGACTGCCGCCGGGGCGGTGCCTCTGGTGGTCGGCCTGCACACCTGGAGCGGCGACTACCGCCAGCTCTACATGCCCGCGATCGAGGCGTGGTGCGCCGAAAAGGGCTGGGCCTACATCCACCCGGACTTCCGCGGCCCGAGCTGGACGCCCGAAGCGACCGGCTCGGACCTGGCCGTGGCCGACATCCTCGACACGGTGGCGTGGGCGCGGACGGCGGCGGCCATTGACGAGCGCCGCATCTACCTGGTCGGCGGTTCGGGCGGCGGCTTCCACGCCCTGCTGATGGCCGGCCGGGCGCCGGAGGTCTGGGCGGGCGTCTCGGCCTGGGTGCCGATCAGCGACCTGGCGGCCTGGTACCACGAGTGCCGGGCGCGGCAGCTTGGCTATGCCGAGCACATCGTGCGGAGCTGCGGGGGTGCGCCCGGGTCATCGCCGGCGGTCGACGAGCAGCTCCGGCGGCGTTCGCCGCTGACCTGGCTGGCGCAGGCGCGCGGGCTGCCGCTGGACATCAATGCCGGCATCCACGACGGCCACCGCGGCTCGGTCCCCATCAGCCATTCGCTGCGAGCGTTCAACGCCGTGGCCGCGCCCGGCGAGGCGATTGACGAGGACGACATCCGCTTCATGGTCGAGCAGGAGGCGGTCCCCGCGACGCTGCAGGACCCCGGCCTGATCGACGACTCCTACGGCGCCCGGCGGGTGCTGTTCCGGCGGTGCTCGGGAGCGGCGCGGGTGACCCTCTTCGAGGGCGGTCACGAGGTGGTCGAGTCGGCGGCGCGCGCCTGGCTGTCGCGGCAGTGCCGAGGCTGAGGCAAGGGCGCCCCCAGGGTGTGTGGGTGACGGGCGGCGGTATCAGGCAGGGAGGAGCGACGATGACGGGCTACGAGATCCGCACCATGGAGCCGCGCGACCGCCTGCAGGTCGCCGAGCTGATCTGTCTGTCTACCAACGCCTGGTACCAGGCGCACGGGCGCGGGCTGATCTTCTCTGGCGGGCCGCGCACGACCGAGTTGCACTACGACGTCTACCACGCCCTCGAGGGCAGCTCGGGCTGGGTCGCCGAGGACAGCCGCAGCGGGTTGCTGATCGGGTCGTGTTTCCAGCATGTCCGCCCGACGCATGTCGCGCTGGGCATCATGAACATCCACCCGAACCACTTCGGCCGCGGCATCGCGGGGGCGCTGCTGCAGCGGATCATCGGCGTCGCTGAGGGCCTTGGCAGGCCGGTCCGGCTCGTCTCCAGCGCCATGAACCTCGACTCCTATTCCTTATATACACGCGCCGGCTTCGTGCCGCGGCGGCTCTATCAGGACCTCTGCCTGGCAGTGCCGGCCGCGGGCCTGTCGGTGGAGGTGCCCGGGCGCGCCCGGGTCCGCGCGGCGGTGCCGGGTGACGTCTCGGCGATGACGGATCTGGAGATGGCCGTGAGCCACGTCTGTCGTCCGGGTGACTACCGGCACTTCATCGAAAACCCGATGGGCCTCTGGCATGTCTCGGTGGCGGAGGGCGATGGCGGCGGTCTGGATGGCTTCCTGGTCTCGTGTGCACACCCGGGCTGCACCATGCTCGGCCCGGGCGTGATGCGCGACGAGACTGCGGCCGCGGCGCTGATAGCCGCCGAGTTGGACCACCTGCGCGGCCGCAGCCCCGTCTTCCTCCTGCCCGCCGAGTACCAGAGCCTGGTCCGCCGTGCCTACGACTGGGGGGCGCGGAACTGCGAGATGCACGTCGCGCAGGTGCGCGGTGCCTGCGCCGGCTTCGACGGTATCACCATGCCGACCTTCATGCCCGAGACGGCCTGAGCGGCTGCCGCGGTCAGGGGCGCTTCTGACCGGCGGGGAACTCGAAGCGGCCGCTGGTCCACTCGTCGATGGTGCGGCGGTCGACTTCACGGCAGCCGAGGCTGGTGAAGCCGGCGAGGATGCCGGGGTACTGGGCGGTCAGGATGCCGGCCAGGACCAGGGTTGCCGGTCCGGCGCTGGTATCGAGCCACTGGCAGAGCCTCTGGCGGTGTTCGAGGAGGGCGGTTGCCTGGATATTGGCGACGACGACCCGGCAGGGCCTGGCTGGCGCGTAGTCGGCGAGGTCGGCGCAGCGCACCTCGACACGGCTGACCCCGGCGCGCTCGAGGTTGGCCTGGGTCATGGCCACGGCCTGGGGGTCGTGGTCGAAGGCGGCGACCGGCTCGAAGCCGAGTCGCGCCGCGGCCAGGGAGAGGATGCCGGAGCCGCAGCCGGCGTCGAGGAGGCTGACGCGGCCGTGCTGTTCGGCGAGGTCGTCCATGAACTCGAGGCAGGCGCGGGTGGTGCCGTGGTAGCCGGTGCCGAAGCACATGCCGGGGTCAAGCTCGAGGATGATGTCACGGGGCTCGGCGGGCCAGGTCTCCCAACTCGGCTTGAGCACCAGCCGCGAGGAGACCCGGAAGGCCTTGAAGAGCCGTTGCCATGAGTGTTCCCAGTCCTCCTGGCGCAGCATGGCGGCCGCGGGACGGGGCAGGGCGCCGGTGAAATCCTGGCGCCGGGCGGCGAGGGCCGTGTTCAGGCGGTCGGCGACGGCCGCGGCCTCGGCGGCCGAGTCGGTGAAGACCCAGACGAGGACCTGGGCGGTCTCGAGGTTGGTGTAGGACGACCAGAGCAGTTCCGCGGCCTCGAGGATGGCCTCGACGATGGGCAGGTCGGCCGGAGCGGCGCGGAACTCGACGCAGGGTATGGTGTCTGTAGACGGCATTCGTGTTTCCTCGGGAGTACCGGCCGGACCGGTCATCGTCTTGAGTACGTGGCCTCCTGGCCTACTTTAGCGCCTTCGCGGTGGTAGTCGACAGTGCCCGAGTGGCGTTGAACCCGCTCACCGCGGGTGCAGGCGGTGGGCATTTCCTTTTTGGTGTCGTCCTTTCCTGCCTCGGCGCCGCGTGGTGGCCTGGTATCGGCCGCGATCGCTGTCGCCGGTGGCGTGGTATACGAAGCGCGGGCGGTGGTGCCGGCTTTGGCGCCCGGCGCGATCAGTCAGTCAGGGCTTTCTAGGGGCAGCGGGTATGAAGCGTTTTGCGAAGCGACTCGGTTTGGCGGCGGGCCTCCTGGCGGTCGTGGTCGGCCTGGCGGGGGTGGTGGTCACCCGTCCTGCCTTCATTACGGGGGTGGTATTGCCGCGGTACGCGCGGTCGATCCAGACTGAGATCGCGGTCGGCGCCCTGCGTCTGGCGCCGTTCTCCGGGGTTGAGGCGCGCGGCGTGCGCGTGGGGCCTGCCGAGGCGCCGCTCCTGCAGAGTGATCTGCTGCGCCTGCGCTACCGCCTCTGGCCGGCCCTGATCGGGCGCCTGCGCATCGACGAGGTCGGCGTCGAGGGCACCACGGTCCATGTCCTGCGGCGGCCCGACGGTAGCACGAATCTGCCCGTCTTTCCTCCGGGCAAACCGGACGACGATGACGACGATCTCGACGGCGCTGACGACGCCTACGACCTCCTCCTGCGCGGGGTTCGTCTCGAGGGCCTGACCCTGATCTACGAGCAGCAGGCCGGTCCGGATCAGGAGCCGATCGTGCTGCGGCTCTCGGATCTGCGTCTGGAGCTCCCTGAGCTGCGCAGCGGCGATGCGGGCGCGGTGACCCTCTCCGGGCGGCTGGAGGAGCTGCGCGTGGCGACGCTCGCGGGAGTCGTCGGCCGCGTCCACGGTGAAGGTCGCCTTGGGCTGCACCCGACGCTCGATTTGGCGCTGCTGGAAGTCACGTTGCGGGTCGAGGTCGAGCAGGGCCGCGCCGGCGAGTTCGACCTGGCAGGCCGGGAGCTTAGTCTGGACCTGGCACTTACCTCGGACGAGAAGGCCATCGACCTGCGGCGTCTGGCCATCAGCGAGCGCCACGGCGGCGTGCCGGAGGCCGTCCTGACGGTCAGCGGGCGCCTGCAGCGCGAGCCGGCCATGCTGCGCCTGGACGTGGTGGCCGAGCCGATTGACGCGGCGCTCTTCGACCTGGCGGGCTCCCTCGTCGGCGACATCTCGTTCGGCTCGCCACGGGCGGTATACCGGGCTCAGGTCGAGGCGCGCAGCCCGCGGGGCCTGCGTCGGCGGCTGTCGCGGGGCTTGGAGCAACCGTGGGCCGTGACGGCCGCCGGGCGCTTCGAGGCCCAGGCGGTGCTGCCCCGTTCTGAGGCCTGGAGCCTGCGGGCGGAGACGCCTTTTGACGCGACCCTGAGTCACGACATCGCCTGGGACTCCGAGACCGGCGCCATCGAGGTGCGGGCCCTGTCGCTGCGCGCCGGAACGGCGGCGCGGGACATCCTCACGGCGGAGCTGACGGCGCCGGTGCACCTCCGCCGCGGCGATTCTGCCGGTGCCGTGCCCGCGGCCGAGATGCGCGTCCGGGCTCGCGGCCTGCCCCTGAGCGCGGCGAACCCGTTCCTGCCGGAGGCGGTGCCGATGCGGCTGCAGTCTGGTGAGCTGTATGGCGATCTGGACCTGGTGCTGGCCGGGGCGGGGCCGCGCTGCCTCGTCCGGGGCGACCTCACCCTCCGCGATGCGGTCTTGGGCGACCGTGCCGATGGCACCGCCGGGGGGGCCTTCGGCATGGAGGCGTCGGTGCGCGGGTCGGTGGTGGCGTGGCGGCAGGTGGCCGTCGACGAGGTCCTCATGCGCCTGCGTCCGCCGTTTGGCGAGGCGGCGTCGGTGCGCGTTTCGGGCCAGTTCGACCCCGCCGCCGGGGGGCGTGGCCAGCTCCATCTCGACGGCCTGCACGAGAATCTCCTGCCGATCCTGCCGCCGGGCCTTGCCGCAGCGCTGCCAGTAGCCCAGGCGCGGATCGATGGCGAGGCCGAGGTCCAGTTCGGCGCGGGTCTCCGGCCCTTGACGGCGTCGCTGCGCCTGCAGGCCCGCGAGGGACGCCTGCGTTCTGATGCATCGGCGGGCGCTCTGGCCGGCCTGAGCGCCGCGTCAATCGAGGTCCGCGGCTCAGTGCAGCGGGAGGTCGGCAACGCGCCCCTGCGCGCCGTGGTGTCGGTCGGCGGTGAAGGCCTCCGGGGGTCGGCCGGCGGCCCTGCGGCGGAAGTGCGTCTGGACGCGCGCGGGTCGTGGCGGCCTGGGCGGGCCGATCTCGAGACACTGGCGTTGCGCGCGCGCGGCGCCGAGCGGGTCCTCGCCGCTGTCGATCTCTCCGGCAGCCTGGCCTTGCCGCCGACGGCCGGCCGCAGCGACGTCGTGCTCACCAGCGACATCCTCGACCTCGACGCTCTGGCGGCGATGCTCGGCCAGGCGAAGGACGCCGCCAAGGACGAGGCACCGGCGGCGCCGGTCGAACCGCGTGGGGAGACGCCCGCCGAGATCGGGCCCTTCGACACCGGCGCGGCGGAGGTTGTGGCCGCGGTCAGTCTGAAGGACGTGCGCTATGGCCAGGCCCGCCACGACCTCGAGCTGAAGGGTGTCCTGCGGCAGTCGGTTCTCACTCTCGATCCGTTGCAGTGCCACCTGGCCGGCGCCGCCTTCCGCGGCCGCGCGCAGGCGAACCTGGCCGTGGCCGGGCTGGAGTACACGGTCGAGGTCGCCGCGGCGGAACCCTTCGCCGTCGGGCCGATCCTGGCGGTAGCGGCGCCGTCGCTCAAGGACACGGTTCAGGGCGAGGTCACGCACCTGCAGGCTGCGTTCGCCGGCCAGGGCACGACGACCGCGGCCTGGCAGCGCCACCTGCGCGGCCCGCTCCGGATCGAGGGCCGCGAGGTCGTTCTGCAGAACGTGCCCGCGCTCCAGAAGCTCTCCAGGCTGTGGTCGGCTCCCGAGTTCGAGCGCCTCCAGATCGCGGAGATGACCCTGGCGGCGCACGTCCAGGACGGCGCCATCCACCTCGACTCCTTCCAGGAGAGCGCCCCTGAACATACGCTCAGCGCCCAGGGCCGCCTCGGCTTTGACCAGTCCCTGTCGCTGGACCTGATCCTCGGCGTCGGCGGCAGCCTGCAGCAGCGCCTGCAGGAGCGGCGGGGCTTCCAGCCGCTCCTGCGCACCTTCGTTCCCCGCGGTGCCCACGTCGTCTCGCCGGTGCCGATCAGCCTCAAAGGCCGCCTCGACGAACCGCGCTTCGACCGCGAACGCTTCTTCTCCGATGTCGCCAAGGTCTCGGCCACCACCCTGCTGCAGGGCCTGGTTAAGGAGAAACTCCCCGAGGGTGTCGGCGAGATCCTGAAGGGCGCCGTGGGTGACGCCGCCGCCCCGGGGCGCCTGCCGGAGCTCATCAAGGAGAAGGTCCCCGGGACCCTGGGCGATCTCCTGCAAGGCGTCGTGAGCGGCGCTGCCTCGACCGCCCCGGCTACCCCCGCGGCCGTGCCGGCGGAAACGGCCGCGACGGCTCCCGCGGCGACGGCCCAGGAGGCCGCCGCCAAGGCCGCGACCGAGAAGGCAGCCGCGGAGAAGGCAGCCGCAGAGAAGGCAGCCGCGGAGAAGGCAGCCGCAGAGAAGGCAGCCGCAGAGAAGGCAGCCGCAGAGAAGGCAGCCGCAGAGAAGGCCGCCGCGGAGAAGGCAGCCGCGGAGAAGGCAGCCGCGGAGAAGGTCGCCGCGGAGAAGGTCGCCGCGGAGAAGGTCGCCGCGGAGAAGGTCGCCGCGGAGAAGGTCGCCGCGGAGAAGGCCGCCGCGGAGAAGGCCGCCGCGGAGAAGGCCGCCGCGGAGAAGGCAGCCGCGGAGAAGGCAGCCGCGTCCGTGTCTGCCGCCGCAGAGAAGGTGCCCGCGTCCGTGTCCGCCGCCGCGGAGAAGGCGGCGGCGGAGAAGGCCATGATCCCCGTCCGCAGGGCCGGCGGCAAAGCAGCGGAGAAGACGGCGGAGGCGGCCGGGGCGGCGGCCGGGGCGGCTGCCGAAGCGGCTGACGCCGCTGATGGCGATGGCCCGAAATCGAAGGCGCCGCGTCGCGTCGCCCCGCCGCGTCGGCTGCCCCGGCCGGTTACGGACCGCGCCACCGAGCCCGGCGCGCCGGCTCCATGACGCCACCCCGCCTGGGCTGACCAGGCAGGATGGGCCGAACCCCGGGGCGGCACCATGGCGCCATGCAGTTGACATGAGCGCTTTTAGGGTGTCTGTTTAGCTTGGTGTGTGTTAGTGATGCTGGCGTTCATAGCATCGGCGGCCGGTTGCTTCCGCGCCGGCCTGTCGTTGCTGTTGGAGTTGGCCATGAGCAGACTCAGTCGGTCTCTGGCGTGCGTTGCGGCCTCGTTGGCGTGGTTGGGCGGGGACGCGCGAGCCGACCTCCTGGACGGCCTCGGCCTGGACAGCGAGGTCTCGAAGGAGGAGACCCGCTACACCTGCGTGGCCAAGCCGCCGCCGAAGCCGCCGGCGCAGCACTCCGGTGCCGAGGGCGTGCCGCCGTTGCCTCTGCCGGCAGTGCCGTTGCGGCGCACCGAGAAGAAGAACCCGCCGCGGCCGCCGGTGCTGATTGCCAAGATCGCCACCGAGCGGCAGTCTGACTGGGCCACCAATCCGGCCGATGCGCAGAACCTCCTGCGCTGGATGGCCCAGAACCTCAACGTGCATTTCAGCACGATCAACATGCCGCAGAACACCATCCCGGCCGACCCGCGGGATATCCCAGTGCTGTACCGCACCGGTCACGACGCCTTCTCGTTCACGCCGGCGGTGCGGGAACGTCTGCGCGAGTACATCCTGCGCGGCGGCACGGTGGTCTTCGAGGCCTGTTGCGGCAGGCGTGCCTTCGTCGAGTCGGCCCTGCGTGAGATGCAGGAGCTCATCCCCGAGCGGCCGCCGTATCGCCTGACGGCCGACCACCCGCTGTTCCACTCGTTCTTCGAAATCAAGGACATCGCCTACAGGCCCAACGCCCTCAAGGCCGGGGCGCAGCCCGGCGAACCGGGCGTGATCGGGATCGACGTCGGCTGCCGCACCGCCGTCCTCTTCTTCCGCTGGGACGTGAGCTGCGGCTGGGACGAACTCCCGGATTCCGAGGAGCACCACTGCCTCGGGTACTCCATCGAGACGGCCAAGAAGATGGGCGCCAATCTGATGGCCTACATCACGGCCGAGCGCAGTGCGGCGGTGCCCTTGAGCAAGGCCCTCGATTTCGTCGATGCCGAGAAGGGCAAGGCCGGGAAGTTCGTCATTGCCCAGGCGACCTACCATGGCCTCTGGAAGACCCGCGAAGCCGGCCTGTCGATGCTCCTGAACGCCTTCCACGAGCAGACGAAGACGCCGGTGCGCTTCGAGCGT
>JAGVUW010000719.1 GCA_019136035.1 Verrucomicrobiota bacterium
GTGCGCTCGACGCGGTACTCGGGCGTGGTCAGCGCGGCGCCGTCGGCGCCAAAACGCGCCCAGCCGGGTGCGATGGTCGAGAACTCGCTCTGGACCGCCCAGGCGAGGCCGTTGACGCTGACCTCGATGGCGCCGTCGGGCAGCCGCCGCCAGGCGAAAGCCCCCGCGGCCATCGCCGGGGCCGGCTCGAAACTCGGGATCGGGCCGGTCGGCGCCGGCTCACGACGCGGCGGCTCGAGCTTCGGCGAGAGGGCCTCCGATACCGCCACCGAAACCACCAGCGGCCGCGCCACCGTCGGGCGGGTGTGCTTCAGGACCAGGCGGTTCCCGCTCGGCTTCCAGAGGTCCGTGACGTCAAAACGGAACTCCGAGGGCTGGATCCCCGGCACCGCGTAGCCAGTGCCGGCGGGCGGCGGGTCGTAGCTCGGCGCATAGAGGAGGAACCACCCGGCGTTGGTGAAGCACGGGATGCGGTGCGGCCCCAGGTCGAAGGTCGCCAGGCGATTGCGGATGCGCTCGCGGTCGAGCTCGACGCCATTGAGTTCGAGACTCAGGATCTGGCTGCCGCCAGCGTAGCCCTCGTGGTCGATACGGCCGTGGAGAATGAGCTCCTTGATCGGCTTGCCGTCGGCCGCCGCCAGGTCGACCGTCAGCGCCGCCCCGGAGGCCACGCGCGACGCCTCGGCAATCGTCAGCGCGGCGCCCTTCAGCGTGGCGGGGTCCACCGCGCCATCGGCGCCGGCGAGGGCCGCCTCGAGCATGCGGTTCGGATCCCGCAACGCCCACGGCCCCGTGACCAGGCTGGCCATGCTCTCCTGGCCGGCATCGAGGCGCTCATCGGCGTCGCTGAGGGTGACATCGAGGCCCATGCAGAGGCCGACCTCGGGCTTCTCAACCCCCAGCCCGCTCCACGGCAGCGCCGCCTCGATCTGGTAGCCATCGGCGCTGCGCCGCGCCGCGATGCGCGCCCCGGCGACCGCGCCCAGCGTCGGCGACCACTGCACCACCTCCGGAAGCACCGCCGCCTCGCCCGTACCGAAGTCGCCCGGGCTCAGGCCGATGTGGATCACGTGGCGGCCGCTGCGCTGGCTCGTGTCGCGCCGCGGCAGGTCGAGGAAGACCTCGAGGTGGTCGCCCTTGTAGATGTCACTGCCGAAGTACGGCTGCGTCACCAGGTCGTCTGCGACGCTGGCGCCGAGGTAGAGGTAGTTCTCGTCCCAGCCCAGAGCGAGCTGACCCGAGAGGTCGGCGGGGCCTTTCCACTTCTCGACCCCGAAAACGACGCGCTCGCGGCTGTCCCACGCCAGCGCCGTGGGCGAATTACCCAGACGGCTCAGCGAGCCGTCGACCGGGGGTGGCGGGTCGGCCATGCGCGCAATGCCGATCGGCGCCGCCTCGGCCGCCAGGGCACCCACCACCAGAATCGCAACTAGGAAACGGCGTGCATCCATAGCCTCGGCCTCCTCAATGCCAGTCAGCACATCGACAACAGCACCACCATAGCGGAATACCCCCGGGATTCCCAACCCGACGAAAGCCCCGCCCTTGGCCGGGGCGGAAGACAGGGATGACGACAGGGAGCACAACAAGGGTAGAAAGGCGGCCCCTCCCTCCGTTCCTAGTCCTGATCCTCGTTTTCGCTCTCGTCCTCGTTCTCGCCCTCGTCCTCGTCCCTCCCCCCTCCGCGGTTCCCGAAGAGACAAAGATCAAGACTAGGATCATGACAAGGAGGAAAAGCGCTCGGCCCTCCGGTCTTCGTCCTGATCCTAATCCTGATCCTCGTCCTCCCCTCCGCGGCTGCCGGAAAAGGCAAAGATCACGACAAGGATCACGACGAGGATCGAGAGCCGGCGCCCCCTTCGCTCCTAGTCCTGATCCCAATCCTGATCCTCGTCCGCCCCGCTGCGGTTCCCGGAGAGACAAGGAGCACGACAAGGATAGAAAGCCGGCCCCTCCCTCCGGTCCTAGTCGTCATCCCAATCCCGATCCTCGTCCTCTCCTCCGCGGTTCCCGGAGAGACAAAGATCACGACAAAGATCACGACAAGGATCACGACAAGGAGGATCAGCCCCTCCCTCCGCTCATTGTCGTGATCCTCGTCTTCGTTTTCGTTCTCGCCCTCGCCCTCGTCCTCGCCCTCGCCCCCGTCCTCGTCTCTCCCCCCGCCGCGGTTTCCGGAAATGGCGAGGGTCACCACACGGAAGATCGGCTCCTCAGGCATGCGCCGATAGAACGCTCGGCGGAATGTGGCCGTATACTACCACGTCGATCCGCCATGACGGCGATGCCTGCGTGTCCGGACCATCACGAATGGAGGTCTGCCCATGGGACCGCGATGGATAGCGACCATGACCCTGTGTGCCCTCCTGGGGGCCGTCTCTGCCGACGAGGTGATCTACAGGGAGGACTTCAGTGCCTTCGAGGCACACGGCCAGCGGCGCGTCGTCGCCTCCGGTCACCCTGCGTTCGCGCACGCCTTGGAGCTCACGGCGGTGCGTGGCGCGGATGGCAAGCTCCAGCAGGGCGCCTGGAGCGCGAGCGGCCTTGACACCCACGGCGCGGAGGCGCTGACGATCGACTACTGGATCAGGTTCGGCACCGAGTCGGCGCGCTACGCGATGCTGGCCAACGACGGCGCCATCAAGTCGATCACCGTGATCCAGGATGGCGGGAGGCTGCTGGTCGCCAAAAACACGAACCGCGACTGGCAGCCTGCCGGAAACGTCACCATGGGCCAGTGGCATCACGTCCGCTACGTGGTCCACTGCCTGCGAGGCGAGTTCGCGGTCTACGTCGACGACATGGAGACCCCGCGTGTGGAGGGCCTCTCGTACCGCGACACCCGCACCGTCTCGCTGAACCGTCTGTGGATCCTCAGCAGCGAGAGCGAGGTATCGACGACCACCCTGGGCGCGATCGAGGTCACGGCCCGGATGGCGACGGCGTTCCCGCCGCTGGCTCTCGGTGAGTGGCCGTACCATGTGCGCGGCGTCGCCTGGACCGCGCGGCCGCCGGCCACCGCCGACGACGTCGCCGGGGTGGCCCCGATCGAGCTTACGGCCGGCAGCGGCCCTGCCAGGGAACCGGCACGCGCCCATGTGCTGCGCGACGCCGACAACCTGTACATCGCCTTCCATATGCAGGCCAACGACATGGCCTTGCGCGTCGACGAGGTCACCGGGCGCGATGGCCGCCCCTGGACCAACGACTGCTTCGAGATCTTCCTGCAGCCGAATACCGCCGAGCCGACCTACATCCACCTGGTCGGCAATGCCTCCGGCGGTATCTACGACGCGCGACACAGCCATGGCCGCCGTGACAGCACCTGGGACTGCAACTGGAAGGCCGTGATCGAGCGCCAGGCGTCTGCCTGGACGGCCCTGGTCACCATCCCCTTCGCGGAGCTCGGCGGCGCGCCGGCTCAGGACGCCCTATGGGGCTTCAACCTGGGCCGCGAGAATCCGCATAGCAAGGATGTCCTGTCCTGGACACGCCTGACGAACTTCCACACACCGGAGCACTTCGGCAGGATCCTCTTCCCGGCGGCGTCGGATGACCGTCCCACGGAAGCGCGCACGATCGCCCTCATGAACCGCCTCTACGACCTGCCGGGGCGTTTGGCCGCGATCGAACAGACGCTTGCCCTGGATCAGGACGTCACCCCGAACCTCTCCGCGGCGCGTGAGCGCCTGCGGGCGGAACTGGCGGCGCAGCAGACGAGCCTGTCTCAGGCCAGGAGCTTCCCCGCCTTCCGGATTCTCCTGGAGGATGCCCAGAGGCTCTCTCTCGAAGCCGAGCAACTGGCGCAGTCTGTGCGGCGTGCCCAGGCGTACTTCGCCGAAGGCTCAGTCGGCCGGCGGCGCGGCTATGCCAGCCTGGTCGTGTCGTCCATGGAAAAGATCGCCGACAACCAGAGCAACGCCTTCCCGCTCGTCGACGCCGCGGCGCTGCGGCTCTCGGGCGATGAATACGGCAGCTTCCAGGTCGTGCTGCTGGCGCGGCCCGGCCAGACGATCGAGGCGGTCACGACGGCGGCGTCGCCCCTGGCCGACGCCGACGGTCGGGCTCTCGACGGCGCCACGATGAAGGTCTTCCTGGTGGAGATGGTCCGCACGGCCAGGCAGCTCGAGCCGGGACAGTCCCAGGTCAGCTATGCCGATGTGCTGCGGCCGGGCGAGGCGTTCACACTGGCGCCAACCGGGATGGTCGTGCTCTGGGTCGATGCCTACCTCCCCGCCGGCGCCCCGGCCGGTGACTACCGCGGCACGGTGACCGTGACGCCGGCGGGCCTGCCCCCGGTAACGGTGCCGGTGACCGTCTCGGCCACGGGCCTGACCCTGCCGACGTCGGCGTCGCTGGATACGGCCTTCTGCTTCTCGCCGAGCTGGGTCCGGGACTTCTACGGCCAGGCACCCAGCCGCGAGCAGATGCTGGACTACTGCCATTTCCTGCTGGATCACCGCCTCGAGCCGATGAACCTCTGGGACCGCGATGTGGACATTGGCGAAGACTGCCTCGACGACGGCGCCGACAACGGCAAGACCATGCTGTTCCTGCCCATCAGCAACATCCGCGAGAATCAGGATCGCATCCGCGAGCTGATTGGCCGGTACCAGGGTCGCCTGCGCCCGATCCTCTTCGGCCACGACGAGGTCCTCGGCTCCAGCAAGCCGGGCGCCCTGGAACGCATGAGGAAGGACTACGCCGATGCCAGGGAGCTCTTCCCCGCGGTGCCGCGGCTGAACACCGCCCGGATTGACGAACGGCTGTTCGGCTATGTCACCGTGTGGTGCCCGCTGTTTGGGCACTATGAGGCCGAGGCCACCGCTGCGCGACAGGCCCTCGGCGAACAGGTCTGGTGGTACCCAACCGATTACCCGCTGGCCCCCTACGCGAACTTCAACCTGGACTCCCCGGGAATCGACCCGCGGGTGATTCCCTGGATGAACTGGAAGCTGAAGTTGACCGGCCTGCTGTACTGGGGACTCAACCGCGAATGGCGCAGCAATGGCGCCTTCGAGGCCCGGCAGCTCACCCCGGACTTCTGCAGAATGCGCGGCCTGGACTGGGTCACGCCCGAGACCCTCGAACAGATGCGGGCCGGGGGGGTGCGCTGGCCGGAAATACCCTGGCTGCCCTACTTCCGCAGCGTCAACAACGCCCAGTCCGTCAGCCGCACCCAAGGCGGCGGCAATCTGCTCTATCCCGGCAAGGACTTCCAGCCGCTGCCAAGCATGCGCCTGAAGAACCTCCGGGACGGCCTGCAGGACTACGAGTACTTCGTCATGCTGCGCCGCCAGGTCGAGGCCCTGAAAACGCGCGGCGGCCAGGATGCCCTGGTGCGTGAGGCGGAAGCCGCCCTGGCGATCGACGACAGCGTCGTCGGTGGCCCCCGCAGCTACACCAAGGACCCGGCCAGCCTGCTGGCCTTCCGGAGCCAGATCATCGATCTGGTGCTGCGCACCCGCTGAACGGAGGATCCTCGAACGCCGGTCCGACCGCCGCCAAAGGACCGCCAGGAGGCGCAAGAAAGGAGGACGAGCCGCTCCCCCCGATCCTCGTCCTCGTCCTCCCCCTCGTCCTGATCCTCATCCGCCCCCTGCCCCACGCCCCTCTCGCGCTGGCGCCCTACCCGGCGCCGTCCGCCAGCGCCGTCCACACCCCCGGCCGGGTCATAATCTCATGCGGTACCATGCCGGCCTTGTAGCTCATGTGGGGATTCTCGGCGATCCAGAAGCCGAGGTAGAGATACTTAAGGCCTTCCTGACGCGCCAGATCAGCGAGGTTCAGCAGGGCCACGCGGCCCGGGCTGAGGGCGGCGTCGGCCGGGTCCCAGTAGCAGTACACCGCCGAGAGAGCCCGCGGCGTGCGGTCGAAGTGCATCACTGCGACGAGGCGGCCGCCGTCGCGCAGGGCGAGAGTCCAGGCGCAGGGGAAGGGCTCGTAGAAGGCGGCAGCGAAGCTGTCGTAGTCGCCGGGGTCGGCGTCGGGGTTGGTATCCCGGAAGCGCTCCTTGTGCCGACAGTAGAGGCGGTAGGCCTCGGTCGACGCCCGCGGTGCGTCGCTGATCTCGACCGCCAGGCCGACGGCGCGCTCCAGTGCGCGGCGGTCGGCACGCCGCGGACGCCAGCCGTCGAGCGTGACGCGCAGAGGCACGCACGACCGGCATCCGGGACAGACCGGACGGAAGAACTGCGAGCCGAAGTGACGGTAGCCCAGCGCCAGGAGGGCCTCGATATCGGCGGGGTCGATGCGGGCGACCTGCAGCATCTCCAGACGGCACGTCTCCCGCGGCAGGTAGCTGCACGGGTGCGGCGGCCCGAGAGCGCGATAGGCGTGGATGGCCATGGCGAAGAGAGTCCGATCTGGATGGCAGTGTGCCGGACTGTACACCCGCACCGGCCGCAGGTGTAGTCGCGACTCCGGTGCGATGCGGGGCTATAGTCGCCGCGACCATGACGGTGGCAGGACGCCGCAGCGCGCCGACGCACCCGGACTCCGGCCGGGCGCAACGCCGCAGGAGGCAGGACCCATGACCGCGGAAAAGCGCTTCGACCTGGCGCTCGAGACCTTCGGCTACCACCTGGCGCTGGCCGCCGGGCGCATGGATATCCCGGGCTTCATCCGGCGCTGCGCGGCCTTCGGCCTCGACGGCGTCCAGCTCAACATGGGGCACCTCGGGCCCTACCTCAAGGCGACGCCGGAGGGCGCCCGGCGCGTCCGCGAGCTGACGGCGTCGCTGGGCCTCTTCGTCGAGGTCGACACGCGCGGCACCGCGCCGGACCACCTCGCCGCGATGATCGAGCTGTGCAGTGCCGTGGGTGCCGATGTCCTGCGCACCTACGCCAGCATCGACCCGCCGCCACGCGGCACCGCCGGCACGGTCCGGGACCGCTCCGACGCCTACGCCGCCCACCGCGCCAGGCTCGCCGAGAGGCTCCGCGATGCGCCCGGGCACCTGCGTACAGTGGTGCCGCTCTGCCAGCGCCACGGCGTCCGCATCGCCGTGGAGAACCACGAGTACGAGACAGCCCGCGACATCCTGGACATCGTCCGGGCCGTCGGCAGCCCGTGGGTCGGCACGCACATCGACACCGGCAACTGCATGATGGTCTGGGAGGAACCCGTCGCAGCGGTGCGGGCCATGGCGCCCTACGCAGTGACGACGCACTTCAAGGACCACGTCGTGGTCGTCGTCGACGGCCAGCCCCTGGTCGTGGGTGTGACTCTGGGCACCGGCAGCGCCGACTGCGCCGAGTGCTTCCGGATTCTCTCGTGCGAATCGCCGTTGCAGC
Source organism: Verrucomicrobiota bacterium (assembly GCA_019136035.1). Lineage (GTDB taxonomy): Bacteria > Verrucomicrobiota > Lentisphaeria > Oligosphaerales > JAFGRS01 > JAGVUW01. The sequence goes on from JAGVUW010000719.1 coordinate 7,296, forward strand.
GCCTCGCGATTGAGGTCTGCTATGCCTACTGCGCGCCGTTCCGCTGCCCGCCGGAGGACGGCGGCGGCGCCCGCCTCGGCCAGGGCGCCTTCCGCATCGTCGAGGGCCCGATGGAGCCATCCTGGATCGCGCTCTACCCGGAGCGGACCCGCCACCTCGACCCCGAACGCCTGATGGCCTGGCAGGAGGACTCGGTGGTGCAGAGCGTGGCCTACGTCCAGGAACTCAACCGCCGCGACGGCGCGGCACCAACGACGCCATCTGCGCCAACGGCCTGAATGCGGGATCAGCGCCCGGCCGTGGACGGGCGCAGCCGCCGTGGCGGCGCCGCGCCGCCACGGCCGACTGGAGGGCACTGACCATGAATCCAGCCATGATCCTCCCCGGCGTCGGCCTGCTGATGCTCGGCGTCATGGGCGTCTGCCAGGGCGCGACGGCGCCGGCCTGGCGTGATGACCCCGGCGGGCCGGTCTGGCAGGGCCGCCATCTCGCCGTCCAGCTCGACCCGCGCGGCCGGATCCTGATGCGGCAGGACGGCCGGGCCGTGGCCGAACTCGCGTTCTTCCACTGGCATGACGCCTGGGTCTACGAACGGCTCGAGCGCGGCACCGTCACGGCCGGGCCCGCCCTCGGCGCGGATGGCGTCCTGCGCCTGAGCGGACAGTGGGGCACCACGCCACCGGCGCCGGCGCTGTCGTACGACCTCGAGCTGCGCCCGGAGGCCGACGGCGTCGAGGTCGTCCTGACGGCCGGCAAGACCGGCGACCTGCGGCTGACCGCGGGGCTCTTGGCGGTGCTGACCCTGCCCCGCGACGCCTCTGCCCCGGCGGGCCGGCTGGTCCACGCCGATCCGGGCCCGGCAATGCCGATCGGGCGGGCCCTCTCCGGGCACTTCCGGCGCCTCTGGGTCGGCACCCCGGGCGAGGCCGCGCTATGCCTGACGCCGCGGCGCCTGGCCACGGCGCGGACACGCCTGGC
>JAGVUW010000404.1 GCA_019136035.1 Verrucomicrobiota bacterium
ACGCTGACGCCGGAACTGTGCTTCAACGCGTCGGGCTTTGTTTCACACTACCTCGAACCCGAACGGGACAGGCTGTGCCCGCACACCGTGGACAGCCATCACCGCTTCATGAACGTCTGCGACGGGCTCGACCACATCACCACGATGACCATGCAGGGGATTCCATCGGACATTCCCAGGCAGGTGCTGAACCTGCGTCTGAAAGTGCTGTCGGTCTGCTGGACGGAGAAGCCGTACCACTCCGGCGAGATCGAGTTCCCGTCCGAGATCCCGTTTTTTCAGGAGATCTGCAACCTCTACGAGGCCGAGAGGGGGCTGCCGCCGAACTCGACGGCGGCGGTCAATCTCTGGAAGGTGCAGCCGCTGCGCTTCGACCGTGCCCGAGCGGAGATGATGCTGGCAATGCGGGCACACGGTCTATCGAGCAGCATGGGCGGCATCGCGGCGACCATGGGCGTCAACGCGCCGGTCACGCCTGCGGGGGCCGCCGTGGTGGCGCTCGCTTCGCAGTTCTCGTCGCTGCTGTTCAACCACGCGTCCGAGGTGGTGCGCGGACTCCGCAATCCGGACGAGTTCGCGCCGCTTTCCCTGACGGCCAACGTCTGCTGTGCCGACATGCGCACCGGGCACGTGCTGATCAGCCGGCCCGAAGCGTGGCGGGCGAACCTGATGCTGGCCGACATGGCCCGATTCTACGGTGCCAGCCGCCTGGTCTACGGCGGCTGCAAGACGCAGGCCAAGACCATCGCGTCGGTGCAGTCGGCCTCGGAGCGTTTTGCCGATATGCTGACCGGGTTCTACGCCGGCGCCACGACGTTCTACTCTCTTGGGAGCATCTCCGAGCCGCAGGGCATCAACTCGGCCGTGCAACTGGTCATCGACAACGAACTGGCGGGCATTCTGAAGTTTCTGGCACGCCCGGTACCGTTGGACGAGGAGGCCATGGGCGTGGAGGCTGTCCTCGAACAGGGCCACGATCCCCTGTTCCTGAACAGCGACCACACAGCTGCCCACTTCAGAGACACAACGTGGTGCCCAAGTGTGTTCCTCGGCGGCGAGATGGTTGACCACTGGCTGACGCACGGCGGGCGCACCGAGATCGACGCCGCGCGGGACCGCGCCCTGGAGCTCTGGCGGCGCGAGCCGCGCCTGGTGGTGAGTGAGGCCTGCCACGCCGCCATGCTGAAGGTAGTCGAGAAGGCCGGCAGGACGTTGTGACGCAGACACTGCAGTGAATCGGGAAGGCCGGAGGACGTCCATGGACAAGACCCTGGCAATCAACGGTGGCACTCCCTTACGCAGGGCGCCCTTTCCGGCGCGCTACTGGGGCGCCAGCGTGGTGGGCGATGAGGAACTGGCCTTGGTGACCGAGGTGGTCCGCAGCCGTTGCCTGTTCCGCGCCTACGGCGATGGCACCCCGCACATGGTCGACGACCTCGAGCGCGAGGCGCGTGCCTTCTTCGGCGTGAAGCATGCGCTTGGGGTGACCAGCGGCAGCGCGGCCCTGTTCTGCGCCATGGCGGGGCTGGGGATTGGCCCCGGTGACGAGGTGATCGTGCCATCCTTGATGTGGCTGAGCGATTTCAACGCACCGGTTCTGGCCGGTGCCACCCCGGTGGTGGCCGACATCGACCGTACCCTCTGTCTCGACCCGGCGGATGTCGCCCGCAAGATCACGCCGCGCACCAAGGCGATTCTGTTTGTCTATTTCATGGGCGGCGTCGGGCACATCGACCGCATCCTGGGGATCGCGCAGGACCGCGGCGTAGCCGTGATCGAGGACTGCGCCCAGTCCTGCGGCGCCTCGTTCCGCGGGCGCCGCATCGGCTCCCTCGGCACCGTGGGCTGCTTCAGTTTCCAGCACAACAAGATCATGACCAGCGGCGAGGGCGGCATGGTGGTCTCCAACGACGCGCTGGTGTTCGAGCGCGCGGCGCGGTTCCACGACTTGGGCGGCCTGCGCCCCGCCCTGGCGGCCCAGCTCGACGGCGGGCCTCAGGTGGAGTCCTTCGTCGGTTCTCAGTTCCGGATGAGCGAGCTGACCGGCGCCGTGGCCCTGGCGCAGTTGCGCAAGCTTGACCGCGCCGTCGTGGAGCCGTGCCGCCGCCACTTCGGCCGTCTGCGGCGTGAATTGAGCGAGGCGTGCCCCGGCATGCGCTTCCGCGACAGCGGCGACCCTGAGGGCGACGCCGGCATCGGCCTCTACCTGGATCTCGGCACGCCTGAGAGAGGCATATGGTTCGGCAAGGCTCTCGCCAAGGAGGGCATCCCTGTGGGCGCCACCACGCACGCCTGTAACCTGCTGCGCTCCGAGTACGTCCAAGCGAGACGCCAGCCCCATGCCGCCATGCCGCCCTTTGGGCCGGGCTGCCCCGGCCATGCTGCCCACTACGCCCCGGAACTGTCGCCCGGCACCGACCCGATCCTGAACAGCATGGTCGCGGTCATGATCACCCCGTGCCTCACCGACGCGGATGTCGACGACATCCGTGACGCCGTCGTGAAGGTGTGGCAGGCCGGCAACGGTTGGGAAGGCACCGGCGTGGCGGCGCCCGGACCACGGGGGTAGGGTGGCCATGCAATGCGAAGGTAGCCTTCCCGTACATCAAGGAGATCCGACCATGACGCCGACCCTCTTCTCCGTCAGTTACGCCGGGCTCTGGGGCCAGGCCAGCCTGGACCTGAAGGCGTTCATCCGCCACGCCGCCGACCTGGGCTACCCCGCCGTCATGCTCATGGGCAAACGCCCCCATCTCAGTGTGCTCGACCATACGCCTGAGTCAATCGCCGAGTTGGCATCGCACTGCCGTGCCTGCGGCGTCAGCGTCGCCTGTGTTGCCGGCTACACGAACTTCGCGGGCGGCGCCGAGAGCGGCGAGGTGCCCTTCGTCGAGATGCAGGTTCAGTATGCCCGCACCCTGGCGACGTTTGCCAAGGGCCTCGGCTGCGGCCTGGTCCGGGTGTTCACCTCCTACGAGCGCACCGACCTGCCGCCGGCCGCCAACTGGTCGCGCACGGTCACGGCCATCCGGGAGTGCTGCGACCAGGTGGCCGACCTCGGCATCACCCTCGGGATCCAGAATCACCACGATGTCGCCGTCCACAGCAAGGCGCTGCTCGAGCTTCTGCACGAGATCGGCCGGCCGAACTGCAAACTGATGTTCGATGCCTGGTCGCCGTGCCTGCGCGGCGAACCCGCCTACGAGACCGCGAAGACCATGGCGCCATACACCGTGCACACGACCTTCGCTGACTACGTACGCCTCCCGCGCTTTGCCTACGAGCCGGGACTCATCAACTACCGCTCTGCCGGTCCTGACCTGGTCCGGGCCGTGCCGATGGGCGACGGCGATCTGGCCAACGCCGAGTTCCTGCGTGGACTGCGCGACGGCGGCTTCGACGGCACCGTCGCCTACGAGATGTGCTCACCGTTGCGCGGCGGGGGAGGACTGCAGAACCTGGACTTCTGCGCGGCACGCTTTCTGAAATGGCTGGGGGGCTCGGGGTCACGCCTGTCTTCGTGAGCTTGTTTGGGCGGCTTTGCGGTGGCGGCGCGCCATGGGCCCGGGCGGCGGCGCGGTGCGTCCCACGCCATCGCAACCCACTGTCCGGGGTGATTCAAGCCGAGGCGTTCTGGTCTTCCGTTGTGGAGGGGCCTTGTCTTCTGCCCCCGCCCTCTTCCTGGGGTAGTGGGGCCCAGCGCGGCGCCGCCGCAGACACAGGCGAGACGCCTGGGCACTGTGACGGGCCTTCCTCCACTGGTCGGAGTCTGCCTGTGAAGGGTGTTTTGCGCCTTTTCCGGCACGCGAGCATCCTCCTGTCTCGACGGCGCGATGCGTTTGGATCTGTCTGGTGTGCGATTGCTGCAGGCGGTTGGCGTTCTGGTGACCCCTATACGCACGGGGACTTTGGAGCTTGACGCCCTCGCCGAATGTCAATACATTGTCGGTATGAAAGAGCTACGGTTCGAGTGGGATCCTGCTAAGGCCGAGGCGAACTGCGGTTGCTGCTGGTGTGCCACTGCCACCGAGTCACGGAGTCGGTCATCCGAATCATCTGCGCCCGCAAAGCCACCCGGAACGAAGCCAGACATTACGCGAGGTGATCCCATGAAGGCGGAATATGATCTCTCCAAGATGACGTCGAGGCGCAACCCCTACGCCCGGCAGCTCAAGAAGCAGGTCACGCTGCGCATACGGCCCGACGTCATCGACTACTTCAAGGCCATGGCCGAGGAGACCGGCATCCCGTACCAGAGCCTGATCAACCTGTACCTGCAGGACTGCGCCAAGGTCCACCGCAAGCTGGACATGCAGTGGGCCACTTGAGAGGGGCTCGGGTCAGACGATTCGCGGTTGTTCTCAGCCTGACCTGGACAGCGCGGTCGGCATGCGGTACGGTCGAAGCAGTTCGGCATCCGGGCCGCGTCCCGGTCGGCGTAGGCTCGCGGTGGCGGACGCGAGTGGTATAGCCACCGCGCTGAAAGGACAGGCACGGCGACCATGGCAGATCCACGCGGCATCCGTTGTGTCATTCCCTCTCGCATCGGCGTCGGTGAGCCCTTCCAGCTCAGGATGAAGCTGATCGGTGAGGTCCGGGCCATCCCGACACGGCAGCAGTGGAATACGCCGAAACCCGCTCTCGGCGGGCCGTTCAACCTGAATGCCGAGCGCCAGATCCAGTACCACGATAACGTCCTCCCGGCCTGGGAGGGCGTCATCCGAATCGACGGCGGTGGCGCGCTCGAGGGCCCCTCCAGGCTTGTCTTTGACGGCACGCGCCAGGGCGTCTTTCCGGGCGACACGCGTCCGATCGGCGCCTACGGCGAGTTCCGCTGGACCACGCCAGGGTTTCACTTCCTGCGCCTCGTCGACGCGGCCTCCGGACTCGAGGCATGGGCCAATCCGGTCTTCGTCACTCCCGAGCCGCCCGCCGAGCGGCTCTTCTGGGGCGACCCGCACTGGCAGACGTTCTTCAGCGACGGCATTCGCTGCCCGGAGGAACTCTACGCCTTTGCCAGGGACGAGGGCTTCCTCGACTTCGGCGCCATCAGCGACCACGTCGAGGCGCTCACCGACGCGCAGTGGGACTACTTCGTGGCGGTGACCAACGCCTGCGACGCCCCCGGGCGCTTTGTCACGCTCGTGGGCCAGGAGTGGACCCACCACACCGCCGGTCATCGCAACATCTACTACCGCGGTGATCATGGCCCCATCCTGCGCAGCACCGACCCGCGGTACAACACCCTGGAGAAGCTCTGGGCGATGCTGGACACGCTCAGCGATCTGGACCCGATCGCCATACCACACCACACCGCCAACGTGGTGATGGGCGTCGACTGGGAGCTGGGATGGAATCCTACCTACGAAAAGGCCGTGGAGATCTACTCTGTCTGGGGCAGCAGCGAACGGCACGCCGATGCCGGCAATACCCGGCCTATCCAGGCCTGTAAGGGCGAAGCGCATGGGCGTCATGTCATCGACGCACTCAGGCGCGGCTACCGCCTCGGCTTCATGGGCGGCGGCGACATCCACGACGGCCGCCCCGGCGACGCCATGCACAACGAGAGCTACCCGCCGAAGGGCTTCCGCAGCTACGACCAGGGACTGACGGCCTGCCTGGCACCGCGCCTGAACCGTGACGCGGTCGTCGACGCGATCCAGGCCCGTCGTACCTATGCGACGACCTGCAGCCGCATCTACCTCGAGGTGCAAAGGGACGGCTCGCGGCTGGCCGTCAAGGCCGCCTCCGAGCAGGGCCTCCGCGGCGCGGTGGCCGTCACTAACGGCGGCGAGATGGCCACGATGATGCCGGCGGATGATCCCCGTATCCTCGTGGGCAGCGTAGATCTCGCGCCCCTCGGCGCGACCGACTTCTGCTACGTCCGCGTGATGACCCAGGGCGGCGAGATGGCCTGGTCCTCGCCTGTCTGGATGGCGAGCGAGCCGACACCGCCAAGGCCTGTGTGAGGCCGCGCTGGGGTTTCGCGGCAAAGAACGGCGTCGGCGGGCGCCGCCATGCGGGGCAGGCGACGGCGCCGGGCGCGCCGTCGTCGGGGAAGCTGTAGCGATGCTGATTTCGCAGAAATCCCAGTATGCACTCCGGGCCATCTTCGAGCTGGCGCGGCATGTGGGACAGGGGCCGTTGCGGGCGCCGCAGATTGCCGAGGCCCAGGCGATACCCCCGAAGTTCCTGGGCGCCATCCTGCACCAGCTCCGGCGCGGCGGCTTCGTCGAGTCGCGGCGCGGCAACGAGGGCGGGTACCTGCTGGCGGTGCCGCCGCGGGAGCTGACTGTCGGCCGCGTCCTGCGCTTCATGGAGGGGCCGGTGGGGCCGGTCGACTGCCTGACGCCCAACGCCAAACGACGCTGCCCGCTCGATGGCGGCTGTGTCTTCATGCCGCTCTGGCAGCGCGTCCAGGATGCGGTCAACGGCATCTACGACGGGACGACCCTGCAGGACCTGCTCGATCAGGACCGCCAGAATGCCGCCCGGCAGGCACCCTCCTTCGAGATCTGACCGATCTTCCGGCACGGGCTGTTGCCAGCCCGTAACGGCATCTCCGATGTGTAAGAGGGTCACTCATCGTCGCATGCCTGTCAGGACGGTTGCCGAGGTCACCAGCCGGGAGAGACGGTCCAGACAATACCGAGACGATCTGTAACCGCGAAAAGCACGAACGACACGAACAGGATAGGGTTGGATACGAGAGGTCTGACACGCGCACGGCGACGGGCGCCTGCCGGACTGTCCTGCCGCCAGCACCTCTCCGAATGTCCTCCCGTTCGTGCTTTTCGTGGTTCAACTCCTTCTCCCCGTGAGACGCTTCGTCGATGACTCAGGACAGGCACCGACGCTGGCCTGGAGACCGCACCCCGGCGCCCCTCCAACGTTTTTTCCCCCTCTATCTTGACCAAGTCGATTGAGATACTAGTGTATGCGGTGTCGAACGAGTCAGGGAGTGGCCTGGCTCAGGTTGAAGGGCAGTGGAAAGCATGGACGCAGCGACGATCAGAACAGCGGCTCGAGCCGGCGCCGGGGGGCGTCGCGGCGGGGTGCGTATGGGTGCAGGCCGGTGGGTGCGTCATCAGGCGGCGGCGGCCGTGGGGCGATGTCCGTGTCGATGCCGGCCGTGAGTCGGCGCTGACGACGCCGCGTGCTCCCGGCCGGCTGATTCTGGCCCCGCCCCGGTATTCTGGATCCACCACATCTCCCCCGACAGGGGTTTCGAGCAGGAGTCTGTTCCGATGATCACGCAGAAGAAGACCGTGCGCATCCTTCGAGTTCTCGCGGCAGCCGCGGCCAGCGCGGCGGTCGCCATCGCCGCCGAGGCGCCGTCGGGATCGGCGGGTGTTGCGGCGGCAGCTGTGGCGGCGGCGCCGCGAACGTCTGACAACCCGCTCAGCGTCGCCGATGGCAGGGTGGTTCTTGACATCGACTGGCGTCTGACCGCGGAATACCGCGACAACGACACCGACTTCGACGACGCCACCGACGCCACGGCGGACACCGACGCCCTGCTGAGCCGTTTCCGGATCGGCCTGGCATTGCGGCCGGTGCCGTGGATCAAGCTGTACGCCCAGGGCCAGGACTCGCGCGAGACCTGGTCCGAGCGCGGCCGCGAGCCGAACGTCAACGGCGCCGGCGGCAACGCCGATGTGGACCTTCGCCAGGGCTACGTCGAGCTGGCGAATTACCCGGAATTCCCGGTGGGCCTGTCGGTAGGCCGTCAGATCTTCCAGTATGGCGACGGCCGTTTCATCGCCGATAGCGGCTGGGGCAACTTCGGCCGCTCGTTCGACGGGGCCAAGCTGCGGCTTCAGCAGGACGCCTGGTGGGCAGAGGCCTTCTGGGCGAGCGTGGTGACGATCGAACGCGGTGAGTTCGACGAGCGCAAGGACGACGAGTTCGTGACCGGCCTCTACCTCTCGAGCCAGCAGGTGCCGAACCACGTCATTGACCTCTACGGCTTCTATCTGGACAGCGACAGCGGCCCGCTCGAGGGCCAGTACACGACGGTCGGCACGCGGATCGTGTCGAGGCTGGCGAAGGGCAGCCCGTGGGACTACAAGACCGAACTGGCCTTCCAGTTCGGCGACCGCCATCAGGGCACCGCCGAGGTGGATATCGCCGCCGTGGCCGTGTATGCCGGCCTGGGGTACACCTTCCATGATGCCCCGTGGCGGCCCCGGGTCGGCCTGAGCTACGACTACGCCAGCGGCGATGGCGACCGCACCGACGGCGACTCGGCGA
>JAGVUW010000664.1 GCA_019136035.1 Verrucomicrobiota bacterium
GTAGGAGCCATGGAAGAAGCGCGGCAGGCGCTGCCGGAGCAGGTCGAGGGTGGTACGCACCTCCGGCTCGGTACGGCCCGCGGCCAGGTCGGCGATGCTGCGGTAGGCATTCATAAGGAACATCGGCAGGATGGCCGAGTAGCCGAAGCCGCCCTCCCACGAGAAGCCATCCCCGCTGAGACTGGCGACGGTCCGGCCCAGGCCGCCGCCGGGGCGCGTCCGGCGCCAGTCCGAGTGGCGGCTCGGTATGGGCTCGCCGACGGCATTCGAGAACAGCCAGGCGACCAGCTCATCGCGGAAGGCGTCGTCGGTCGTCGCCTGAATCATCATGATGACGACATCCTTATTAAAGCCGGTGTTGCCCCAGATCAGCGACTGCTTCTGGCGCGCGAAGGTATCGCGCAGGATGCCGCGCTCGACCTTCTCGATCCAGGCCTTGTCGTCGGCCATGGCATCGCGGACGAGGGCGTAGGCGCGCACCAGGTCGTAGGCGACGCGGGTGGACCAGGTCGAGTCGACGGCGGTGCCGTAGATACCCCGGTACTGGTGGTAGCCGCCCTGGCTGGCCCAGTACTCGAAGTCGAGGTCGGGATAGACCTCGGCGAGGCGGTCGAGGAGGACGGCGGCCTTGCGGGCGTAGGCCAGGTCGCCGGTGACCGCATAGCCGTAGCCCAGGCCGACCGCGGCCGACGGGATGCTGTTAGCGCTGCCGGGGTAGCGCGCGTTGGCGCCCCAGTTGGCGTGGTGGTTGTAGTGGGCGACGAACTTGAAGCTGCCCTTCTCGGGGTCCTTCCAGCCGGTTCCCGGGTCGACGCCGTAGGTATGCAGGGGGTCGTTCGGGTCGGGGTGGGCGGTGTTGAACAGCAGCCGCGCGTCGGCGCGTTCCGGCTGGAACATGTTCCGCTCGTCGAGGCCGGAGCGGTAGTAGGCCGCGAAGTCGTTGGTGGGGAAGATCTCGTTGCAGTTCGGGCACTCGACCTTCCAGGGGTGCTTGCGGGGGTCCATGCGCCATGGGTAGTAGCCATGGCGGAAGATGGCGACGCCGCACGTTGGGCAGCCGGCCTTGCGGTTGCAGTAGAGCGCCCGCGGCACCATCTGGCTGGGCACGGCCACGCGGAGGTCATCGTCACTGAGTTCAAGCCAGGCCTGGGCATGCGCGAGGATGTCGCGGCGCTGCTCGCGGGCCCAGTCGTAGGTCTCGCAGAGGTGCCGCAGGCGCTCGCGGTAGGCGCTGCTGAAGGGATTGAGCGTGGCGGCGGCGGCGGGCTGTGTGGGTGTGGCCATGTCGGGCTCGGCGGCAGCGAGTGCCGCCGCCATGACGGCCATACCGGCGAGGCCGGCGAGGGTGAGCAGGGCGCGTCGGCGCGGCCGGACAGTCGTGGTCATGATGCGGCAGGCTCCGGGCGGTTGAGGTCCAGGAGGCTCAGGCCGGGGACATAGCGGACCGCCTCGCGCAGGGCCTCGGCGTAATGACCGTAGTTCATGGCCATGTGGTGGATGAAGGGGCCCTCGATGAGGGCGCGTTCCCAGCGCCGCCAGTCGTCGACCTCGACCCAGACGTAGTTGTTCTGGGTGTACGGCCCGGGGCAGGTCTTGGCGGCGCCGACGGCGAGGACATACTCGCCGCGGTTGCCGTCGAAGCGTGTCAGGGTGACGGGGCCCTGCCGGAGGCGGAAGTGGGTCATGCCGGAGAGCGGGCTGGGTAGGATCCAGTGGTGGCCGATACGGGCGCGGTCCGCGGGGTCGCGCAGACTCAGCGGCGCCCCGGCGTGCCAGACACAGCCGGCGTTGTCGTTGTCGGGGTGGCGCACGACGAACTCCGAGAGGAAGGCCGGCGCGGCGTTGAAGCTGGCGCGCTGCGCCAGGATGTTGCTGATGGCGCCATGGATGTCCGATTCGAAGGCGATGGTGACAGCATCGCCGACGGCTGACTCGGCGTAGAAGCAGTAGGTGCCCATGGCATCGACCAGGCTGGTGAACTCCTGCACGGCCAGGGCCTCCAGGCCGTGGTCGCGGGCCAGCGCCAGCATCTGGTCGCGCATCGCCAGGACGTTGATCATCGGGCCGTCGTCGCTGAAGCCCTCGATGGTCGTGGTCTGGCGCAGCTCGGCGAGTTCCTTGGCGTAGCCGGCCCGGCCGCGGGCGGCGCGGTCCTGGCTGGCCTTGATGAAGTCGACCATATCGAGCGGCAGGACCTCCACCCCGAAACGCTGCAGGAGCTCCTGCTCGTTGATGATCGTCGTCCAGAAGAAGTCGATGCGCTGGCCGATGTGGCCGAGGCGCAGGCCGCGGGTCAGCGCCGCGGCGGCGTGGACGGCCCGCAGGAAGGTCTCCAGGCCCTGCCGCAGGGGCGGCTCGTCAATCCGGCAGTTCTCGATGTAGGTGAAACGCACGCCGAGCTTGTTGAGGACGTTACTCGAGGCGAACAGCCCGCAGAGCGAGTCGCGCAGGCGGGTGCCGTCGGGCAGGGGCGCCTCGTCGCGCGGGCCCCACAGCAACACCGGCAGGCCGAGCTTGCGCGCGATCATCCCGACGGCGCCCTCGGTGCCGAAGTTGCAGTGCGGCATGAACAGCGCCTCAACCCCGGCCTGACGGAAGTGCGCCACCGCCGCGTCGACGTGCGACTGGTCCTTGACCAGGCCGTCCTCGAGGACGCCGTCGAGGTCCTCAAAGGGTACCTCCCACTGCCGCAGGCGGTCCTGCAGGAGGCCCTTGAAACGCACGGCGTCGGCGTTGCTGAAGACGAATTTGCCGATGGGGCAGAGCCCCAGGAGGGGTTTGCGAGGCGTCATGACGTCTTTCCTGGAGGGTTGTGTTGTGGCCGGTGGCTAAGGTGGTGGGCCGTCGTCGTTAGTCAAGGCCGCCGCCGCGCTCCAAGACTGCCCGGGGGCGCAGGGCGCGGGGCTCAGGGCTGATCGAAGACCGCGTCAGGGCTCAGGCGGCTACCCCCGTATGAAACTTCGCGTCGTTGTGCTGTCGATGCCGCCTGGCTCGTGGACGCATCCGCGTCTGTGGACACTCGCGCTCCACACCGGTGGCAAGCGGTTTTTCGCCTTGCCGTGGCCGGCGCCCCGGGCGCCGGAGACGACCCTGAAGGGGTGCCAGATCGTAGCCGGGGGTCGCGCGAGAGCACGACCCCCGGAAACGCGATCCCACGGACCACGCACCCTGGAAGGGGTGCCAGAATCGGACCCTCAAACCGCCCGACGCGGGGCTCTGCCCCGCTTGCTTTCGGCCGATGCAGGGGTTATACCATGCCCGGTCGGAGGCCGCGGCCGGCGTTGCGGCCCTGTGTCAACGAGGAGAACCCCAGCGATGCGCGCATCATCCCGATGGCTGGCTGTCTGCACCGGCCTGAGTCTGAGTGTCGCCGTAGCGGCGGCGGAGGCCCCCGGTGCGGCGGCGACGCGACGGCAGGCCCTGCTCGAGGCGGCCGGTCGCGGCGCTGCGGCCCTGCCGGTGCTTCAGGGCGGCCTCAAAGACGCCAATCCGGTCGTGCAGCGCACCGCGGCCCGCCTCCTGGCCGACCTCGGGGCGCCGGCGCAGGCGGCCCTCCTCGAGGGCTGGTCGAGCCCCGACCCGGTGGTGCGTCAGACCGCCCTGAAGGGCCTGTTGAAGCTGGAGGCCGTCGACGCCGAGGGCATCCTCGGGCAGGCTCTCGACGACAGCTCCAACGCCGTGCGCATGCTGGCCGTGGAGGCCCTGGTGCGGCGGCCGCGCACGGCCAGCATCGAGACGCTGCTGCAGAAGGCCGCCGGCGATGACGACGACACGGTCCGGGCTCAGGCGAGCCGGGCGCTGTGGCCCTTCCATCGCGACGTCACGCCCCTGCGCGAGCGTCCCGACTGGGACCACGAGGTGGCGGTGGTGCAGAGCCTGCCGCTGCCGGCCGAGGGCTGGCGTTTCGCCCTGGATCCCCGCCGCGATGGCCACCTGAAGAAGTGGCACGAGGCCGACTTCGACGACAGCGCCTGGGCGACGATTGCCATCGAGCAGGCCTGGGAGAAGGCCGGGCACACCTACGACGGCGTCGCCTGGTACCGCCGCCAGATCGAGGTCCCGGCGCGGCCGGAGGGTGTCATCAACGCCGTCGAGATCGCCTGCGACGGCGTCGACGAGTGCGCCTGGATCTGGGTCAACGGCGTCTACGTCGGCCAGCACGACATCGGCCCCGCCGGCTGGGAGAAGGCGTTCACCCTGGACATCACCGACGCCCTGCGCTGGGGCGCGACGAACCAGATCACGGTGCGGGTCCTCGACTCGACCTTCGCCGGCGGCATCTGGAAGCCGATGCGGATTGAAGTGCTGCGCTGAGGAGATAGTGCGACCATGCATACCAGGCAGATTCTCGCGGCGGCTGGTCTTCTGGCTCTGGCCGGCCTTCATGCCCAACCGGCGGCGCCCTGGCAGCAGGAGTACCGCGACGCCGAGGCGAGCGGCGACCACGTCATCGCCCTCTGGCAGTTCGATACCGGCAAGGAGGCCGAGGACGCCTCCGGCCATGGCCACGGCCTCGCCCTGCGCGGCCGCAGCGTCTGGTCGCCCGAGGGGCGTTTCGGCGGCTGTCTGGAGTCGTTCCGGGTCGACCCCAAGGTCGAGGATAAGCCGGTCGGCGCCACCACCCGTGACCGCGACACCCTCAGCCCGGAGGGGGCCTTCACCCTCGAGCTGTGGCTCAAGCCGAAGGCGGAACTGGCCGAGCAGTCGACGGCCTTCCTGATTGACAAGAAGTTCTTCCACTACGCCAAAGACGAGCCGCGCGCCAACACCGACTACGCGCTGTACCTGCAGCGCCACCGCGACGGCGGGCTCGTCCTCACGGCCACCCTGGGCTTCGGCAAGGACTCGGTCTGGGCCTCGTCCAAGCCGGTGACCCTCGAGGCCGGCCGCTGGGTGCACCTGGCCTACAGCTACGACGGCGCCGGCACGAGCCGCTTCTATGTGGACGGCGCCTACGCCGGCCGGGTGGTCCACGAGGGCCGCGGGGCCATCACCCCCGGGACGAACCCGCTGATCATCGGCGATCGCGTCGGCAGCAGCTACGGCGGCTGTGCCGGCTGGATTGACCAGGTCCGCCTGTGCCGCGGCGTGCTGCCCTGGGCCGGCGGCCAGGTCGACATCAACCTGCGCTCGGGCCGGACGGTCTTCGAGCGTCTGGAGAAGGACGCCGCGGTCGAGGTGGTGATCAGCAACGACACGGTGCGGCCGCTGCCGTCGTGCCGCGTCCGCGTCGAGCTGGCCGGCCGGTCTCAGGAGGAGGCGGTCCCGGAACTGGCGGCGGGTGCCGCGCATCGTCTGCGCGTGCCGGTGGACACGGGCCTGAAGCCGGGGCAGTACCCCCTGCGGGTGGCGTTGCTGGGCCTCCCCGGCGAGGGCGCGCCGGGTCATGAGGCCGGTGTGGACATCCGGATCCTGGCACGGCGTCCGCCGGGGCGCTTCCCGGTGGTGATGTGGGGCAGCGGCGACCTGGAGCGCCTGGAGTACGTCGGCTTTACGCACCACATCGTGCATCTGGTCGACTACCGCCGCATCTGGGACGCCGGCAAGCCGACCCTGGCGCTGGACCCGGGTGCGATCGAGAGCCGTGCCGAAGTCCTCGACGAGCAGCTCGCGCATGGCATCGACGCCTGCGTCTATGTCTTCCCCGGACGCTGGGCCGCCGAAAACGGCGGTAACCCCGAGTACCTCCGCGTCGACCGCGCCGGCAAGCCCGCCGGACGCGAGAACGCCAGCGCCTCGCACCCCGACCTGCAGCGCTTCGGCTACGACGTCGGCGCCTCGGTGGCGCAGACCTTCGGCAAGTTCCCGGCGCTGAACCTGGCCCTGGTGCACTCCGAGATCCGCGACGGGACGGCCCTGTCCTTCCACGACTTCGAGGTCAAGGCCGCCCGCGAGGCCCTCGGCTCGGACATCCCGCGCGAGGCGATCAGCAAGAGCGGCGTCCACTACAGCACCCTGCCGACCTTCCCGGCCGACCGCGTCGTCGCTGACGACGACCCGCTGCTGCGCTTCTATACCTGGTTCTGGAAGGACGGCGACGGCTGGAATCCCCTGCACACGCAGGTCGACGCGGGCCTGAAGTCGACCGGCCGGAGCGATTTCCGCACCTTCTTCGACCCGGCGGTGCGCGTTCCCTCGGTCTGGGGCAGCGGCGGCGGTGTCGATGTGATCTCGCAGTGGACCTACTCGTACCCGGACCCGATTAAGATCGGTCAGGCCACCGACGAGCTCTTCGCCATGGCCGACGGCCGGCCGGGGCAGGAGGTCATGAAGATGACCCAGGTGATCTGGTACCGCTCCGGGACGGCCCCCGAGCTGCCGGCCGACGAGAAGGACCGCGCCGCCTGGGAGAAGGAGATCCCGGACGCCAAGTTCATCACGATTGCGCCCGACCACATGCGCGAGGCCTTCTGGTCGAAGCTGTCGCGGCCGGTGCGTGGCATCATGTACCACGGCTGGGGCTCGCTCTACCCGGCCACCCACGCCGGCTATCGTCACACCAATCCCCAGACCCGCGAGGTCCTGAAGGAGCTGGTCGCGCAGGTGGTCCGCCCCCTGGGGCCGACCCTCCTGCAGGTCCCCGACCGCCCAACCGATGTGGCGCTCCTCGAGAGCTTCTCCTCGCAGATCTTCGCCGGGCGCGGTTCGCACGGCTGGAGCAACTCCTGGGAGGCGCGCCTGCACCTGATCCTGCAGTGGGCCTCGCTGCAGCCGCGGGTGATCTACGACGAGCACATCCGCCGTGACGGCCTGGACCAATACAAGGTCCTGGTCATGCCCAACTGCGATGTCCTGACCGCCAGCGTGGTCGAGGCGATCAAGGCCTTCCAGCGTCGCGGCGGCCTGGTCATCGCCGACGAGTTCCTCTGCCCGGCCATCTCCCCGGACATCGTCGTGCCGACCTGCGGCGACCAGGGCGAGGCGCACGAGCGCAAGGCCGTCCTGCAGGCGGCCGCGGCGCAGCTCCGCCAAGAGCTGGATCCCTTCTACCGGCGCTACGCGGACTCGGATAACCCCGAGGTCGTGCCGCGCGTGCGGCGCTATGTCACCACCGACTACCTCTTCGCAGTCAACGACTACCGCACCTACGGCGATTACGTCGGACATCACCGCAAGGTCATGGAGAAGGGCCTCCCGAGCCGGGCCGAGCTGACCCTGCATCGCCGCGGCGGCACCGTCTACGACCTGGTGGCGCACCGCGAGGTGCCGTCGACGCGCCGCGGTGATGCCATGGTCATCCCGCTGGACTTCGGCCCGGGCGACGGTCGTCTCCTGATGGTGACCGACGACCCGATCCGCGGCGTCGTCTGTCGGGCGCCCGGGCGGGCGAGCCGCGGCCAGGCGGTGCCGGTGTCGGTGCGGGTTCGCGCCGGCCTGATGAGCACGCCCAGGGCCGTGGTGCCGGTCGAGGTGACGGTCCTGGATGCCGCCGGCGCGCCCGCCGAGGGCAGCGGTTACTACGCCGCCGTCGACGGGCGCCTGGGGCTGACCCTCGACCTGGCCTCGAACGACGCGGTCGGCACCTGGCGGGTGCGCGTGCGCGAGCTGGCCTCCGGCCAGCAGGCCGAGGCGCAGTTCCAGGTCGACTGACGATCGGGCGGTGCCCCGACGACGCCGTCCGGCCGGCGCTGCCGGCATGACGGTTGCGTCGAGGCATCCATGGGAGAGAACCACGATGCGCAGCGAGTGGCCTCGAAGGGACCTTCCCACCATGGTCGGCCCTGTGGCAGTGCAGGCGGGCCGGCTGAACCGCGGCACCCTGCGCGCCGGCCTGGCTGACATTCCCCTGCTCGTCCTCGGCGGCGGCGCGCCGGGGCCGGTGCTCTATGTGCAGGCCCTGCAGCACGGCCTCGAACTGAACGGCGTCGAGGTGATGCGGCGCCTGGTGACTGGCCTCGAGCCGTCGCGCCTGCGCGGCACCCTGGTCCTGGTGCCGATGGCCAATACCCTGGCGGCCCGCGTGCACATGCAGTCGTACCCCTACGCCGACCGCCCCATGGAGCGCCGGCTCAACGACATGAACCGGCGCTGGCGTGACCCGATCGGCGGGGCGAACCACGTCGATCAGGCCGTCGCCGCCTTGGCGCCCTGCGTGGCCATGGCCGACGCCATGATCGACCTGCACTGCCATGAGTACCTCTACGCACCCATGGCCCTCACCGACTGCCATGACCCGACCTCGCGGGCCCTCGGCATCGCCATGGGCCTC
>JAGVUW010000265.1 GCA_019136035.1 Verrucomicrobiota bacterium
GTCGAGACGCCCATCTGCATGGCGGCCATGAGGGTGCTGATGCTGGAGACATCGGCGGCATGGACGGTGGTGGTCATGCCCTGCAGGGCCTTCAGCTCGTACTCGAACTTGCGCATGATGATGAAGATCACCATGGCGCTCATCACCAGGATGGCGAAGCCGAGGAAGATGATCACCGGGGTGTTGGCGATGGCGAAGGCCGGGTGGCTGAGGTAGAGGATGATGAAGGTCAGGGCGAAGAAGCAGGCGAACCAACTGATCTGCCGGTAGACCGTGGTGGCGCCGATGACGACGCGCTCGACCGCGAAGGCGAAGGGCACTGACAGGCCGAGGAGGATCAGCACCGCGAAGACCAGGTCGTCGAGCATGCCGCGGACCTTGCCATAGACTGGCTGCGACGACCAGAAGGAGCTGGTGGCCAGGGACTCACGGCGCAGGGGCGAGGGCTCCTTGCCGGCCTCGATGAGGATGTCCTCGGAACGGCCGTGCAGCTCGGCCAGGCTGCTGTCCTGGATGCCCTTGCTGCGCAGGATGGCCAGACGCGACTCGTTGAGGCGCCAGAGGTCGGCGGCTGAGCGCGCCGGCACATCGATGGTCGGCGGCTGTCCGGTCATGGCGAAGCCCTCGCCGATGGCTTCGACGATCTTGTCCTGCTCGTCGAAGCGCTCCGGGCCGTTGTTCAGTCCGACGACCTGGCGCAGGCTGAAGAGCTTGACGCCGCGCTCGCGGTCTTCGCTGTACCACGCCACCATGCCGTCGGCGGTCTGGTTGTGTGATTTCTTGCGGTCCAGGTCGGCGTTGGCGCGGGCGCTGAGGACCTTGACCTCCTCACCGGGGAGCTTGTCGGTGCGCAACTGCGGCGGCAGGGCGGCCTTGCCCTCTTTGCAGCGGAAGACATTGAGGCGCCAGCGCACGGTGGCGAACGAGTCCATATCGGAGACCTGCGTCACCTGGCCCTTGTCGTTGAAGATGGCCGCGAAGCCGCCGGCCGAGCGCCACATGGCGCCGCCCTTGAAGGGCCCCATGCCGTAGACGCCGTTGCGGCTGGTGCGCAGGATCTGGAAGTCGTCGAAGGCCGGGGGCTTGCTCGGGGCGTAGGCCAGCGAGTAGTTCGCCCGCAGGCGGAGCTGCACGGCGGCGCTGGGCATCGGTGTGTTCGGTATCGAGCTGCCCGGCAGGAGGCCCATGACCATCGGGCCGCGGACGGTGCCGTCCTTGAAGGACGGCGTGATGAACTCCTTCGAGGCGACAATGTTGCGGCGCAGCGACAGGCCGGCCTGGTTGGCGACCGCGGCCTCATCGTCGGCACTGTCGCCACAGAGCATGCGGGCGATGTCGGCGGCCTGGCGCTGCACGCGCCCGAGGTCGAGGCGCGCCAGGGTGTCGTCGGGCGTGCCCTCGCGCGGCACCGACTCCTGGGCCGTGCCGAGGACGAGGTTGTAGATGCCGAACAGGCCGGCGATCTCACCGCTGTGGATCATGAAGGGCTGGCCCCAGAGCACGCGCGTCTGGGGGAGGTTCTGGTTGGCCGATGCGGCCATGAAGAGGGTGCCCTTGCCGTCGGGTCCGGTGTAGGCCTCGTGGGCCTTGAGGAAGGTCGACTGGATCTTGCCGTAGAGGCCCCAGTGGTCCTCGGCCGAGCGCAGGCCGGACTCGCCCGATGATCAGGCCCCAGGTCTCGGCGGCGTCGCCGAGCATGAGCGAGGCGTGCAGGCCGATCCAGGCGTTGCCGATGAGCTGCAGGATGGCCTCGTCGGCCGCAATCGTCACACGCTCTTCCTCCAGCTCGACCCGACGCAGGCGCACGTCCTCGCGGACGGCATCCAGGACGACCTCGAGCTTGGCCGCGACGATCGGCGCCAGCTCCGGCGGGATGGTCCCGCCGAAGTGGCGCTTCAGACGGCCGAGGATGCGCTGAAGCTCGTTCCAGGCGTCGCGTTCCGGCTCGATATCCTCGTCGACCTGGCGGCGCAGCGACGCGACGCGGGCCTCGACCTGGGGCGGCATCTCCTCGTCGCGCTCGCGGTAGCCCTTGACGATGAGATTGGCCTCTTCGCGCAGCTTGTAGGCGCTGTCCTTCAGGAGGTAGGCGTGCGTCTTGGCCTTGTCGCTGAGGCGGTCGAGGAGTTCACGGCGCACGATGCGGATGTCTTCCAGCTCGGTCTCGTAGTCGACCTCGAGCGAGCGCCGGACGGTGCGGTACGCCTCGCGGTCTGCCGCAGTCCAGTCCTGGTCAGCGCCGCTGCCGGCCAGAACCGGGGCAATGACGGTGGCGCCGTGGTCGAAGGTCTTCTTCAGCTCCAGGCAGCGCTCGGCCAGGTCGGTACGGAAGGCCGCCAGGGCCGCATCGACCTGGTCGGGTCCGGCCGTCGCCGCCTGTTCGGTGAGGGCATCGGCCGTCTGCTGCAGGAGCACGCTGCCGTTCCTGGCCTTGTCGGCGAGGGCCTGGCTGACGCGGCTGCGGACCCCGGGCAGGTCTTCGATGATGCCCTTCCTGGCCAGGCGGGTGAGGGGCTCGCCGGAGCGGAAGGCGGCCTCGCCGCGCCGCCCGCCGAGGTAGTCGACGACGATGAGCCGGGAGCGCACGTCGGCCTCGGCGGCCAGGGGCTCGGGGCTGTTGGCGAGGCTGACCAGGCGGTCGAGGAAGGCCTGCTCGTCAGTCCAGGACTGCTTGCGGGTCCGCACCGTATGG
>JAGVUW010000571.1 GCA_019136035.1 Verrucomicrobiota bacterium
CACGACGACCGCCAGCACCAGCGCCAGGAGGGCCGCCGCGCACCACCCCAGGGACGTACGCAGGCTCAGGGCCATGTGAGGATCTGACCGAAGGCACTCAGAGACAGAGACCGTATGGCCGCAGTGCCGCCGCTGTAGGGCTCCACGGTCACACGGCACTCGACCGGCGCAAACGACGGATTGGCGGCGCTGTCGCCGCGCATCTCGAGCATGGCCAGCGGGGCGTTGTGGCGGCCGGTCACGGTCAGGTCGACGCGACGGCCATTGGAGAGGGTCAGCACCGCGGTGCCGCCGACGGCGCCGGTGGCCTCGGTGAGTACGAGGTCGACCGGGAGGCTGTAGGAGCCATCCATGCCGACCGGCATGGCCAGGGTGCAGGCCGAACGGATGTCAGCCCGCCCGGCGAGGCGGTCGGTGAGGGACCCGGTGGCGTTGCCGACCAGGGCCAGGCCGCTGCGCGTCAGGCTGAGCTGCAGCGCGGCGCTGGTGCCGGAGAGGTTGCCGCGCAGGGCCAGCTTGACAGTGAGTCGGCCGGCCTTGGCGGTGACGCTGCCGGTGACCGCATTGAGGTAGACATCGACGACACGCGCCCCGACGTTGCCCTGCAGGCGCCCGGTGCCGCGGAGGGTGCCGCGCTCGTCATGCAGCAGGTTCAGGATGAGGACATGCCCTGAGGACAGCGTCGTGCGGTAGTACCCGGTCAGGTCCCAGAGCTGGTTCAGGCTGGCGAGGGCCGGATCGCGGGCGACCAGGTCGAGGTGGCCCTGCGGCGCCGCGGGGTCGTAGGCGTAGGCGAACTCCGCGACGACAGTGGCCTCCTCCTCGCCGCCGAGGATGACGAGGGGGTTCTCGCGGCTGATCTCGGCGCCGTTGACCGTCCAACGCCGGAAGGTGTAGTCGGCGGCGGGCACGGCGAGTACCGGCGTGGACTCCTGTCCGGGTGCCAGGTTCTGCAGGAGGGTGCCGGTGACCTCGCCGTTGCCGGCGCTCTCGAAGGTGACCGGGTAGGTGCCGCGCAGGTAGAGCCGCGGCACGGACTGCGCCAGGGGCTCGGGCTCGTCGCCGGCGACGCGGTAGAGGGCCTGGGCTATCAGCACGGCCGCGGTGGCGGGGTCGGGCGCGTTGAGGAGGAACGACAGGCGGGTTCCCGACTTCGGCACCGCGGTGCCGAAGTCGAAGCGCAGGCGGCTGCCGACGACGCTGCTGACCGGGTCAGCGGTGGCCGCGTCGTCGTCGGTGTAGCCCTCGCCGTACTCCCAGACCACCGCCTGCTCGTGGTCGGAGGCGGGCGGCAGGGTGACCTCCAACACCAGCGAATGCAACGGCGGCGACCAGGTGAGGAGGTAGGAGACCCGCACCGGCTCACCGGGCACGGCGGGGACCGCCGAGGGCGAGGGCATCACCAGGAGGGTGCTCGAGACCGTCACGCACACCGTCGCCGAGGCCTCCTTCGGGTCGGTAGGGTGGCTGTCGCGGATGGTGTAGGTGAAGTAGACGACGCCGGTCCACTCCGCCGGCAGCTCCGCCGGAAGGGTGTAGGTGACCGTGTTGCCGGCCAGGGTCGTGGTGCCGTAGGCCGAGACCCCCTTGCTGCCGCCCGTGGCATCGTTGCCGGGTGCGCCGACGCCGACGACGGTGAGGGTATTGCCCGCATCGACGTCGAAGTCGTTGGCCAGGAGGTCTGCCACGGGCAGGACGAGGCTGCCATCGGAGAGCAGCATCGAGGCCTCGTCGCCGGTGGCGACCGGCGGGCGGTTGTCGGAGCCGTAGACCACGAGCAGGGCGCGGTCGTCATCACGGAACTCGAAGCTGGTCACGGCCGTCATGTCGGCAACCAGGACATCGCCGGTGGCCGCGTCCATGAGACTGAGGGGGTAGCCGTTGAGGCCGCCCTCGTCGCTCAAGGCCCACTCGAGGGTGACGCTGTTTCCAAGATCCATGTTCGCGAGGCTCAGCTCCCACACCGCCACCGTCGTCGGCGGGCGGATGTCCTGCGAGAGGGCGCGCCAAGGCTCCGGGACGGGGAAGTACAGCTCTGGCCCTCCGGTGGGCAAATGGGTGGCGACGTGCTCGTCGTAGTGGAGGACGTCGATCGTGCCGTTCGGGAAGAGGAAATCAAGGCCCTCGCGGGCGTCGGCGCGGAAGCCGAGGAGGTAGCTTCTGCCGTGTTCGGTAGGCCGCCAGACGCTGGCCCAGTCCGGCGCCACGCCGGGCTCGCGGTCGGCATGGGCGGCGGTACAGATATAGTGGCGCAAGGTCACCCCGTCGGGGCGGTGAGAGACGACATTCCCGGGCTGGTAGATGACCCCGGCCGCCCACGGGAAGTGGTAATTGGGGTCGGGCACGAGGGGGATGGTCGTCAAGTCACCGAAGGCGCCCAGGTAGAGGGTGAAGGGCCCCGGCTCCGCCGCCACGGCGGCCGCCGAGACGAGGAATGCCACGGCAAGCCACTGCCGCAGGAACCGGCGAAGCATTGCGTCTGCGAAGATCATGTGAGGCCACATCCCTGCTGGCTGCGGGGGCCGGAACCGTATGCCGACCAAACCCTGTCTTTCGACACAAACACCCCCGACACGCGGCGCCTCTCCCCAGCCTGCCTCCCGGCCGGCATCGCCTGCGGTGTCAACGGCTGCGCCTGGTCTATCACGTGCCGACGCGGCGTCGTCATGGCCGTGCCAGCACTGCCGCCCGTGCCCGTTCGGCACCGACGCATGTACATCTTAGCGCGGCCCGACGCCGAAATCAACCTCGCAATGCGGCCGGGCGTCACCGCCCGAACTCGACTGACCGGCCGCGCCTGCGCCGCGCCCGGGGGCAGCGGTCAGGGCCGGCGCTGCTTGATCGAGAGGTCCGGCTTGGCGTTGGTGATGCGGCTGAAGGGCTCGACGGACTCGGTCAGCCAGACATTGCCGCCGACGACGCTGTCGTGGCCGACGGTGATATCGCCGAGGATGGTGGCGCCGGCGTAGATGGTGACGCGGTCTTCGATATTGGGGTGGCGCTTGGCGCCCTTGATGAGTCGTCCGCAGGCGTCCTTCGGGAAGCTGAGGGCGCCGAGGGTGACGCCCTGGTAGATCTTGACGCTCTCGCCGAGGATGGCCGTCTCGCCGATGACGACGCCGGTGCCGTGGTCGATGAAGAAGTTGCCGCCGATGCTGGCACCGGGGTTGATGTCGATGCCGGTGGCGGTATGGGCGTACTCCGACATGACGCGGGGAATGAGGGGTACCCTGGCGCGGTAGAGCTCGTGGGCGACGCGGTGCACGGCGATGGCCTTCAGGCCGGGGTAGGCGATGATGATCTCGTCGGTCGAGCTGGTAGCCGGGTCGCCATCGAGGGCGGCCTGCACGTCGCTCTTCAGGAGGCCGCGCAGCGCCGGCAGGCGGCGCAGGAGGCCGATGACAGCGTCGTCGGCCTGCCGCACGCAGTCGCAGCCGCCGCAGCATTCCACCTGGCAGCGGTAGGCGAGGGCCCGGCGGACCTGCTCGGCGAGGCCGTGATAGACGGCATTGACGAGGTCGCCGGTGGTGTACTCGTGGGCAGCTCGAGTGACCAGATGGCGGCCGGTGTA
This sequence comes from Verrucomicrobiota bacterium, assembly GCA_019136035.1. GTDB lineage: Bacteria > Verrucomicrobiota > Lentisphaeria > Oligosphaerales > JAFGRS01 > JAGVUW01. The sequence continues at coordinate 3,572 of JAGVUW010000571.1, forward strand.
GCCCGGGAAGAGGATCTCGAGGATCTGCTCGAGGATGGTCACCACGGCGTCGCGCTGCGGCATGTTGCCGCCATCGACGTGGCTGATGCCCATGTCATCACGGTAGGTCTCGGCGAGGGCGCCGGTGATCTCGGCGGCGACGGCTGCATCCCATTGCCGGGACGGGGTGCGGCTCGAGCCCATCACGCAGGGCCGGTGCGGATCCTGAGGGTTGTCGTTCATATCGTCTCGACGTCCTTTTCCACGATGACCGTCACCGGCCCGTCGTTGAGCAGGCGGACTTTCATCTCGGCTCCGAAGACCCCGCGCGCCGTGCTCACGCCGGCACGGTCGAGGCAACCTACGAAGGCCTCGTAGAGGGGCTCGGCGACCTCGGGCCGGGCGGCCTCGATGAAGCTCGGCCGGCGGCCCTTGCGGCAGTCACCGTAGAGAGTGAACTGCGATACCACCAAGGCCGCCCCGCCCATCTCGCGCAGCGAACGGTTCATGCGGCCCTCGTCGTCTTCGAAGATGCGCAGCTCGGCGCATTTGGCCGCCAGGTATTCGACCTCGTCAAGGCGGTCGCCGTTGCGCACGCCGAGCAGAATCAGCAGCCCCGGCCCGATTTGGCCGACGATGCGGCCGTCGACTTCCACCGAGGCCTCCGCCACACGCTGTACGACCGCACGCATCCGGACATGCCTCTCTCACGATGGCGTCCGCACTCGGGGCGCGGCGGGACGCTCTTCCTTAATTAAAGGGGGCGCGCAGACCCCGTCGGCCCGGCAGAATCACCCGAGCGGCCCCCGGCCGGACGGCCAGCCCGACGCCGGCGACGCCGCCGACGCCCCGCCTGGGAACCCGGCGCCGCCGCGATGGGCCTGACGATCCGCCGCGGCGGGCCCTCAATCTAGCGTCGCGGCCGGCGGGCGCAACGCCAGCGCGGTCGGGCTCGGCAACCGCTCTGTCGAGTTCGGGCGATGGCGCGCGGCCGCTCGTGTGAGACATCGCGATGTGGCACGGCTGCGGTCTCTGGGCCAGAGTGCCGCGTTGACGCGGAAGCGTGCGCCGCGGCTTCAGCCCGGCGCGACCCCCGGCTGCCGCCGCGGCCTGAAGGCACGCGGCACACTTCCGGCTGAAGCCGGTGCTCTGACGGGGACGGCTCAGAAGACGATGTCTCACGGTGTTCCATCCGGCGCCTGCGGGCGCCGGCGGACCCGGTCCACGGGCGGCGCCGCGGACCTACTCGGGGCGAATCCCGGCTGTCATGCGGCTGGGGGCCGGGTCGCGGCGGGGCCCTGACGGGATTTCCGGCGCGGAGGGGGTATGGTCGTGGGACGTCGGTCCCAGCGCTTGTCGAGGAGAACGCCATGAGTCGGTGCGCGCCTGCCACGCGAGTGTCGGTCATCCACCATGTGCCGTCGCAGCGGCGGCAGCGGCGGCAGCGGCGGTCGCGGCGGCCTGTCATCGGCGTCGGGGCGCTGCTGGTGCTGCTGTGGGTGACCCTGGCCGGCGGGGTCGTCCGGGGCGCCGAGGCGTCCTCGGGCGCCGACGCCGACGACGCCTGGGTCGGCCGCATCCGCCGTGACCACCCGCGGCTCTTCGTCAATGCCGAGCAGTGGCCGGCGGTGCGTGAGCGGGCGCTGGGCGACGCCAAGGCGACCTACGAGCGCCTCAAGGCCCGCGTCGATGCCTACCCGGCCGAGCCCGTCGGCAGCTCGGGCGGTCCGGTGGAGCAGAAGATCGAGCGCATCGGCGGCCAGGAGGTGCCCATGCCCTCGATCACGCCCGCCAAGGAGTGGGGGCCGCAGGCCCTCGAGACCGCCTTCGTCTACCGCCTGACCGGCGACCGCCAGTACCTCGACAAGGCCCGCCGCATGCTCGAGGTCAGCGTCGGGGTCTACCAGCAGTGCTACGCCGACCGGCGCGCGGTGCACTGGTACTCGACGACCCGCGTCTGCGCCCTGACCGCCTACGACTGGCTCTACAACGACCTCACCCCCGAACAGCGCCAGGCCATCGGCGGCGGGCTCCTGCGCCACGTCGACGAGGTCCAGATGGGCCCCGGCAAGCCCGACATCTACCGGCGCAACGGCGGCGCCAGCGCCACCGACGGCTTCTACGGCGTGGCGAACCTGATCTGGTTTGCCGGCCTGGCCTCCCTCGGCGACGGCCTCGACGACGACCTGGCGCTGCGCCTGCTGAAGCGCGGCTACGGCCTCAACCAGAAGCTCTTCGAGTACCGCGCCCAGTGCGCCGGCGATGACGGCGGCCTGGCCTCCGCGACCGTCGCCTACGCCCTCGGCGCCTACCCGTGGGCGCAGTTCAACTTTCTCTACACCTGGCTGTCGGCGACCGGCGAGAACCTGGCGCCGCGCTGGGGCTATCTGGCCAACTACCCGATATGGATCCTGTGGAACTGGATTCCCGGGCCGGGTGGCGTGCCGCTGGAATTCGGCTCCGGCGACACCGATCACACCAGCAACGCCCTGCCGACCTGGCTGCTCTACGAGCACATGTCGCAGCTCCAGGCCCTCTACAGCGCCTCGCACCCGGAGTGCATGGCCGTGGCCGAGTACATCCGCCGCAGCCTGCCCGAGTCGGCGCGGGCCTTCTCGAATACCTGGCCGCTGTATCCCTTCCTGGTGCCATCCGGTGGCGCCGTCCCCGAGCCCATCGACCTCGGGCGCTACCCGGTCCGGGCGCGCCACTTCGAGAGCCTCGGGCAGATCATCATGCGTTCGGGCTGGGACGACGCGGCGACCCACTGCCTGGTCACCTGCGGCTCCCGGGTCAACAGCCACAAGCAGTACGACGAGAACAGCTTCATCATCTACCGCAAGGGCTTCCTCGCCCTCGACTCCGGTACCCGCGGCAACGAGAAGGACTTCAGCCTGCGGCACTACTACGCCCAGACCGTGGCGCACAACGCCGTGCTGATCCGCATGCCCGAGGAGCCCCTGGCGCCGTACTGGGGGCCGAGCTACACCGGTCCCGAGGGCAAGGTCAATGACGGCGGCATGAACCGCACCACCGGCGGCATTGTCAAGGCTTTCGAGACCAACGACGTCTACAGCTATGTCGCCGGCGATGCCACGGCCTGCTACAGCGACCGCAAGTGCGCCCTGGCGCTGCGGCAGTTCGTCTTTGTCATGCCGGACATCGTGGTCATCTGCGACCGCGTCACCTCGACGCAGCCCGCCTATGGCAAAGCCTGGCTCCTGCACACGCAGAACGAGCCGGTGATCGAGGGCAGCACCCTGCGCGCCGACGAGGGTGCCGGGCGGCTCTTCTGCCGCACTCTCCTGCCCGAGGCGGCCCGCCTCGAGAGCATCGGCGGGCCCGGCCGCGAGTTCTGGTCGAACGGCCGCAACTGGGATCTCAACGAGAGCGTTCTCGAGATGCATCGCCGGCGGCTCGAACAGACCGGCAAGGGCATGCTCTGGGGCAACTGGCGGGTCGAGGTCAGCCCGGCGGAGGCGCGTGCCGAGGACGTCTTCCTGCACGTCCTGCAGGTCGGCGATCAGGACCTCGCGGCGATGGCCGACACGGCGCTCGTGCGGGGCGCGGGCGAGGTCGGCGCGCGGATCACGCTGGGCGACCGCCGCATCGAGGTGCAGTTCGCGACGGCCGGCGAGCCGGCCGGGCGCGTGGCGGTGTCCGGCCCGGGGGCGGCGGTGTTCGAGCGGGCCCTGACGGGCGCCGTGCAGCCGCAGGCCGGCCTCGGCCGGCCCTGACGGATGGACCTTCCTCTACAGCCAACTCCCCGGCGCACGGGGGCGCCGGATATGGCAGAACGAAACATCGCTCGCAGCGCCTTCCCTGTTAGAGTGCCGGCTTGAGCCGGAAGCGTGCCGCGTGCCTTTAGGTCGCGGCAACATCGGGGGCTGCGCCGGGCCAAAGCCACGGCGCACACTATCCGCGTGAACGCGGCACTCTGACCCCAGACTCCACAACCGCACCACGACGCGATTTTTCATACGAGTCTGTACTCGGCCTGCGGCGGACGACCCGACAGACGGGATAAGCCACGGCGTTGCCGTCGATCGCACCGGGAGATCCCCGGCCTCGTATCGAACAGCGCGTCGTGGTGCTGTCGACGCCGTGGCGGCTCGTGGACGCCTTCGCGTCTGTGGACACTCGCGCTCCAGCACACATGGCGAGCGGTGTGGGGTCCACGGGCGGCGCCGTGGACCTCCTCGCGCGCCGCGTCTCAGCGCACCGTCCAGCGCGCCGTCGCCTGGCGGCCCGAGGCCAGCTCGCGGACGGCGATCGTCCACTCGCCGGGGGCGTCGTTGGGGGCGACGTCGAGGGTGAGTTCCAGGGCGCCGCCCGGGGCGGCGTACCAGCCGCAGCCCTCGGCGGTCTGGCCCTGGGCATCGCGGATATCGACGCGCAACGGCACCACCGCATCGACCGCGGCGCCGGTGTCGTCGGTGACGCGGATGGCGACGCGGGCGCGCTCGCCGCGGGCGCTTGTCGCCGGGGCGGCGACCGCGACGGCCGCCAGCGGCCGCGCCGTGATCATGTAGAGGCGGCCCTCGCCGGGGCCGAACTCCGCCGGCAGGCGCAGGA
>JAGVUW010000421.1 GCA_019136035.1 Verrucomicrobiota bacterium
GAAGTACTGCCCGGGGCCCTCGAACGAGGCGGTGTAGTCGACGCAGCGCGTCATGACGCCGTCCTTGCGGATGTTCTCGAACATCTCGAAGGTGACCTGCAGCGAGATGTCGGTGGGCAGGGCCTCGATGAGGGCGAGGCGCGGCTCGACCGGAGCCCAGCCCCAGTTGTAGGTCCAGAAGACGATGTCGCACTGCGGGCTGGCGCGTCGGATGACCTTCTTGATGAGGTCGAGCCAGCGCGGGTAGTCGCGGCAGGGCCACCACCCGGGGAAGGGCCGCCGGTCGTCCTCGCTGCCGGGCGGCGCCGGGCTGCGCCGGGTGCGCATGCGGGTGCGCTCGTCTTTGCTCGGGAATTCGCAGGACTCGCCGACGAAGACGATGCCGCGGGCGCCCGGGCAGGACCGCATGAGGGCGCCGTAGGTGCTCTCGTAGAAGGCCTCGGCGTCGGGGTCGTCCGGGTGGCGGCTGCTATGCAGGTAGCTGTAGAGGTAGACATCGAGGCCGTAGTGAGCCGCGCGGTCGACCAGGTTGTTGAGGTCGAGGTAGCCGGTGGTGGTGCGGTTGGGGCCCTTGACGAAGACCAGAATGGCATCCATGCCGGCGTGGGCGATGGCGTTGAGGTGGGCATCGGGGAACTGGTCGATACCCCAGCCCGAGTGGATCATGCGCGGCTGGAAGAGCGGCTCGCGGACGGTGTCGCCCATGGTCATGAAGGGCGCCTCGCGCAGGTTCATGACATCCTCGATGTAGTAGGCGCCCTGGCCGACGCCGCGTTCATCGCAGCCGCAGACGACGATGGCGTCGCGTTTGGCGACGAGGCGGAAGCTGCGGCGTTCCTTGAGACCGCAGCCCAGGCCGGGGATCTGCTGGCAGGTGCCCAGCACAATCGCCTTCGCCTCGGCGCGCGCCAGCACCGCGGCGAGGTCGTCGCGCTCGAGGAGCAGCGATACGCCGAGGCTGGTGAAGAAGTAGTCCTGGAGGTCCTGGGCGACCTGCACGAGGTAGTCCGAGGCATCCGGCGCGATGACGATGGCCCAGCCCGATCGCACCGCCACCTCGCCATTGCCCGGCGTCAGTCCGGCGCGGGCGCGGCCGGGCCGGTGCACCTGGTTGAGGCGGCGGCGAAAGGCGTAGTTGGTCTCGGTCATGGTGCCGTCCTTCCCGGTCTAGAGGATATTGGCAGCCGTTTCAGCCAGGGCGCTGCGTTCGCCCTTGATGAGGGTGACGTGCGCGCTGAGCGGGCTGTCGCGGAACTTGTCGACGAGGCAGGTCAGGCCATTGGTGCGGGCATCGACGTAGGGATTGTCGATCTGGTGCGGGTCGCCGGTCAGGACGATCTTGCTGCCGGCGCCGACGCGGGTGATGACGGTCTTGACCTCGAGCGGCGTCAGGTTCTGGGCTTCGTCGATGACGATATACTGGTGCGGTATGCTGCGGCCGCGGATGTAGGTCAGGGGCTCGACGGCGATTTCCTCGCAGTCCATGATGTCGTTGGGCAGGGTCCGCGACGGCCCCTGGCGGTCCTGACTGCGGATCAGCTCGAGGGCGTCGTAGACCGGCTGCATCCAGGGCCGCATCTTCTCATCAAGGTCGCCGGGGAGGTAGCCGAGGTCGCGGCTGACCGCGATGGTGGGCCGGAAGACGATGAGGCGCTCGTAGCGGTTCTCGGCGAAGACCTGGTGCAGCCCGGCGGCGATGGCCAGGAGGGTCTTGCCGGTGCCGGCCTTGCCGGCCAGGGTTACCAGGGGTATGCGCTCCTCGAGCAGGGCGTCGAGGGTGAAGGTCTGCTCGAGGTTCAGGCTGCGCAGGCCGCAGACGGTGCGGGTGGTCTCGAGCAGCGGCCAGAGGGTCCGCCCGTCGCTGTCGACGCGGGCGGCCTGGGCGCACTTCGGGTTGCCCTTCTCGCTGAGGAAGACGTACTCGTTCGGGGCGGTGTCGATGCCGGGCAGGACGGCACTGCGGCCGCTCCTGAGGGTCTCGATCAGCACGCGGTCGACCTCGACCGCGTGCCAGCCGCGCAGCATGTCAGTGTCGCGGATGCGCTCGCTCTCGTAGTCGCTGGCCGGGATGCCGAAGACGTCGGCGCGGACGCGCAGATTGACATTCTTGGTGACGATGGCCACGGGGACTGCCGGCTCGGTGCGGCGCAGGTACAGCGCTGCGGCGAGGATGCTGTTGCTGACGCGGCTCTCGGGGCGGTCTTCGAAGCTGGCTGCCGCCTCGGCGTCGACCGGCACCCGGCAGAGCACGCGCAGGCGACCGCCGTGGTCCAGAAGGACGCCCTCGCCGATGGCGCCGCGGGCGCGCAGGCCGTCGATGATGTGGCCGACCGTGCGGGAGTTGCGGCCGCGCTCGTTGGGGTCATGTTTAAAGCCGTCGATCTCCTCGAGGACCTCGAGGGTGACGATGACGTCACTGCCGGGGTACTGCAGCAGGGACTGCGGATCGAAGAGCAGGATATTCGTGTCCAGGATGTAGCGGCGCGGTACCATCAGCACTCCGGCATATCGGTGCGGTGGGCGGGGGCTGCGCGCAGTGCGAAAGCGACGACCGCCCGGCGCCGCTAACCTGGATCATTCGCGGGGCCCATGGCCTCGCTCACAATCCGCCCGCGCCGCACTATACTGCGGCGCAGGTTTCGACGCGCGTCGCGCCGCGCCGCTTGCTCAAGGTCAGCCCTGAGCAAGAGGCCGCACGGGCCTCGCGTCGAAGCCCGAAGGGCGGCCTGTTCACGCGCTGCCATGCGGTGCGTGAGTTGGGCCGGGCTAACATACTGGCGGCCGCAGGGGCCGGCAACCGTGACCTTACGGGAGGGCATGATACCATGACCAGCGGGTGTTGCGTGTTCCGCTTCGGCGACCGCGAGTGGCGTTTCGACGGCGGGTGCGTGGTCATGGGCATCGTGAACGTCACCCCGGACTCGTTCTCGGATGGCGGCGAGCACGCCGACGCGTCGTCGGCGATCGCGCATGGCCTGGGCCTCTGGGAGGCGGGCGCGGCCTGGCTGGACGTGGGCGGCGAGTCGACGCGTCCGGGCGCGGCGGCGGTGCCGGCGGACGAGGAGATCCGGCGGGTGGTGCCGGTGATCCGCGCCCTGCGCGAGCGCACCGCGGCGGTCATCAGCATCGACACCACCAAGGCGGCGGTGGCAGACGCGGCCCTGGCAGCCGGGGCGCATGTCGTCAACGATGTCTCCGCCCTGCAGGCCGACCCCGGCCTGGCCGAGGTCCTCGCTGCCAGCGGCGCCGGCTGCATCCTCATGCACAGCCGCGGCACCCCGGCGACCATGCGCACCCTGACCCAATACGCCGACGTCGTCGCCGAGGTCCGCGCCGAACTCGGGCACTGCCTGGAGTCGGCGCTGGCGCGCACCGGCCTCCCGGCAGAGCACTTCATGACTGACCCCGGCATCGGCTTCGCGAAGACACCCGCGCAGAGCCTGGCGCTGATCCATGCCATCGCGGCTCTGCGCGACGCCTTCGGCCGGCCGGTTCTGATGGGGCCCTCGCGCAAGTCCTTCATCGGGCACGTCCTCGACCAGCCCGACCCGCACCGACGCCTCTGGGGCACCGCCGGGGCCGTGGCGGCCTGCGTCCTGAATGGGGCCGACGTGGTGCGCGTCCACGACGTGCGCGAGATGGCCGACGTGGTGCGCGTCTGCGCGGCCATCCGCGCCGCGGCGCCGTGAGGCGGTTGAAGCCTGAGCGCGGCAGACTAGGCTACAGCGAGGACAGCGGCGCAGAACTCCGGATCTGGCATGGCGAAACATCGCCCGCCACCGGTGCTGGAGCGCGAGTGGCCACAGACGCGAAGGCGTCCACGAGCCGCCACGGCGTCGACAGCACAGCGCCGCGGTCGTTCCTACGAGGCGGGTGTCGGTGCGGGTCACGGGTTTCCACGGCGCCGTCCGTGGACCTACCCGGCGCCGCGGCATGGCATAGGCAGGCGGCGGTCAGGCAGGCGGTCAAGGAAAGGGCACGGACGATGCAGAAGCGCTGGCGTGTCGGACTGGTGGGAGTCGGTCGCGGTTCGGGCTATGGCAAGCTCTTCGCGGATGAGCCGCGCTGCGACATCGTGGCCTGCTGTGACACCTCGCCGCAGGCCCTGGAGCGCTTCCAGCGCGAGCTGCACCTCGCCGACGACCGCTGTTTCTCGGACTACGGCGCCTTCGTGCGCAGCGGCCTGGACATCGTCTTCGTCGGCACTCCGATGCCGGCGCACGCCGAGCAGACCGAGCTGGCCCTTGAGGCCGGCTGTGCCGTCCTCAGCGAGGTGACTGCTGCCAGCACGGTCGACGAGTGCCGCCGGATTGTCGCGGCGGTACAGCGCACCGGCGGCACCTACATGCTGGCCGAGAACTGCATCTACTGGCACTTCGTGGCCGAGTGGAAGGCGATGGTCGAGGCGGGCCGCCTGGGCCGGATCGTCCACGCCGAATGCGAGTACCTTCACCCGATTCCGACGCTCATCTACGACCGCCAGGCCGGTCAGCCCAAGTGGCGTGCCCGGCGGGCGCCGCTGCACTACTGCTCGCATTCGCTCGGGCCGATCCTGGAGATGACCGGCGACCGCATCGTGCGCGCCTGCGGCCTGGGCCAGGCCCACAACGTCCTGCCCGAGGCCCCGGTCGGCGGCATCGACATGCAGGTGGCACTCTTCGAGACCGCCTCCGGCATGACCATCAAGCTCCTGCGCACCTCGGTCCTGCCGCGTCATCCGGCCCTGCACTACTACTCCCTGTACGGCAGCCGCGGCTTCGTCGAGAGCAGCCGGCATGGCCTCGCGACCCCCGGCATGCTCTACGTCGAGGGCGAGATGAGCAGCGCTCAGGAGATCGAGACGCCGATGTCGGACCCCTCCCTGCCGGCCTCGGCGCGCGCCGGCGGCCATGGCACCGCCGAGTACTCCCTGGTGCAGGACTTCCTGGGCAGCCTCGAGCGCGGCGAGCCGCCGCGTCTGGGCGTCCGCCGCGCCATGGAGATGAGCGTCCCCGGCCTGATCGCCCACGAGTCGGCCTGCCGCGGCGGCGAGTGGCTCGAGGTCCCGGCGCTCGGGTGACCTGCCGGATCTTCCGAGTGGCGCTTTGGGGTCAGTCCTTGTATTTGCATTTATCCCTGTTGGCGCTTGGCCTGAGGCGTGGCGTGTGCGTCCGGCGTGAGGCGACTCGGAGCGATGCCCAAACCCCGCCCGTCCCGTGCTGAGTCCCGCGGCAGGCGCTGAATGCAATGATCAGGACTGACCGCAAAGCGAGCGGGTCGAACCCCAAATGCACTGACCCCAAGGTCCCTAAATGCAATTATAAGGACTGACCCCCAAGGCCGCGCACTACGCCAAAGTCATAGAAGCGATTGACGCCTTCACCGGCGGCGATGCCGACGTGGTACTCCTCGGGGAGCGAGTCTTCGACATAGCCAAAGACATGGTCCGCTATCGTGATGGTCAGGGCCTTGCCATTCCTTGCCACGTCAATCGTGTGCCTGCAGTCTTTCGCGAGGCTGAACGTCCAGAATGCCGCCTTTTCCCATCGCGACTCTCCGTTCACGGTGTGATGGCGCCAGATGTTCACGCCCTGGTCCCACACAGTAATCTCGACGTGTTCATCGATAAACCTCACCCCATCGGCACCGGCGCTGGTCTTTGACACCATGAGGATAGAAGGCGCCATGCGATCAGCAAACGCCATCGTTGCCGACACGGTCACATCGCCCTTGCAGAGGTCCCGATGGAGCATGCATGTGTGGTCGCCGTCATTCTCGATACAGTCCTTGCGCTGAATCCAGGCGCACTGGCCGGCCGCGTCTCGCCTCTTGACAAATTGCCAGTCAGAAGGACTCCACGAGTCACTGCCAAACGTGCATCTCATGCAGCTTGTCTCCTCATAGATGACGATCGTGCTCTTGCAGGGCGAGCGTCGCACCGGACCCCTCTGGCGGGGGGGCGCTCGTGGGGCGCGCTCTGCCCCCTACGCTATGGCGGCGACGAAGCGCCGTCAGCACACGGCGGAAGCCTTGCCTCCTTTGCCGCCGCCGGCATGACTCGGTGTGCATGGCCGTACGGCCCGGCGTTCAGTCCGCGCTGATCAGCAGGCGGCCGGGATGGGTGGCCAGCCGGGGCTCGCAGCCGTGCAGGTCCGGGCCGATATCCTCGATCACATTCGTCAGCTCCAGCGACCAGGCGGCCCGCTTCCCGCCCGTTGCCGCGCGCAAGCTCACGGTCATGAGATCCTCGGCATCGCGGGTGTTACCGCTGAAGGCCACGGCCCCGTCGGGAGTTTTGAACGTCACGTTCAGGTGTTCGCCCGCCCCTTGTCCCGCCACCTTGAGAGCGATCTCTGCGGACCCGGGCAGGGGGGCCAGGTACGCCGGCGGCTGCTTCTCTGCCAGCGTCAGCCGCGGCCCGGCCAGGCAGAAGTAGCGGTTGGTGATCCTGAGCTGCCCCTTGGCGCCGCTGCAGGTGACCGAGATACCGTAGACCCCGCGCTCCGGCGCGACCAGATCGATCGGCGCCGTCTGCCCGGCCGCGGCCTTCACGATCGCCAGGGTCTTCCCCGACGGGGACACGATGACGGCTACGTTGGTGGTGGTGTGCTGAGCGTGGCGGAGGGCGATCAGCTCACCCAGCAGGCGCTCGCCCTTCTCCAAAAGCACTTGGTAAGTCGCGCCGGGGCGGTGGGTAAACGCCTGATTGAGGGCCTCTTCCGGCACGTCCTCCGTGGAGAATGGCACCAGGTTGGCCCCGGCCACCCGCATGGCGGCCTGGCTGATCTGGGCCGCCATGGGGTTGGGCGTCTCCGCCGGCTGGCGCCGGAGCGCATAGTCCTGCCGTGCAATCAGGTCGTTAGCCCGGCGGAACCAGGCAAAGTAGTCCCTATGGGTGGTGGCGTACTCAGGCCCCTCGTAGAACACCCAGTAGCCATGCGTGAACTCGGCTCCCAGCACCGCGCTCTTGCCCTCGAACTCCGGGTTGGCCCCGGCCACCACCGGGTCCAGGCCGGCCATGTAGCGGATCGTGGGATCCACCTTGTCCAGTTCCGCTCGGCGGTTCACCACGACCGTGCGCACATTCTCCAGAGCGGCCTCCAGCTCGAACTCGCGTCGCCAGTAGCTGTCTACCTCGGCCATGACCAGGGGCGCCTGTTTGGTGTGCCACTCCCGCCAGACTGCCTCCTGAATGAAGAGCGAGTGGCTGGCCGGATAGACCACGAACTGGAAGCGCGGATTGAGGGCATCCACGGCTTCGCGCAACTCCCGGGCACGGCGTCGCCACTGGCCGACCTGGTAGTCCCGGAAAGGCTCGGTCAGTTTCTGTTCCGCCAGCCAGGCCGCGCGGTCCTCGGGCAGCGGGTCGGGCAGGGCCATCCCCTGGGCAGCGGCAAAGCCCTGCAACACCGGCTCATCGTACGAGAGGGCATAGCACATGCCTCCGCCAATGGCCCCGGGATCATAGTTCTCAAAGTCCAGGAAGACGCCCATGGCCGCGGGGACCTCCCGCGAGAGCCCGGCGTAGAACAGGACGCGGTCGCGCCAGTAGTTCCACAGGGCGTCCGCGTTGGGGCTGCCCAGCTCCCCGTAGCGTCCCCGAGCGTCGGTGACACGCAGCTTCGGGTCGCCCTTTTCGACGATGGTACCGCGGATCCAGGGCATGGTGAACATGTCCTGCGCCTGGGCCAGCCGCGCCACACGCTCCACCCGGGCATTGTCGTCGGCGCCGACGCGGGGCACCACCACATTGAACCCGGCCGCCCGGATCTCGGCCACATGCTCGGCGGTCATGACCCACTGGTTGCTGAGACTGAGGACCTTGTCCACCAGGATCCGGTAAGGCTCCTCGCGGCTGCCCAGACGCTCCCGGCGGGCCTCCCACGAATCCTGAGCCGCGACTCCCACTACCGTGACCGCCACCGCGAGTGCCAGCATGAGTCTCTTCATCATCCACCTCCTCGGGTCGGGACAGACTGCATCGAGCGCTTCGTACTAGTACCCGCCCAAGCCCTGCTTTCCCAGCCAGGTCCTGTGGGTATCCCCCGCCCCGGCAAGCCGGTCTGGCTCAGGACAGGGCTTCCGACGCAGGTCTTGGGGGCCATGCCTCTCGAGCCTGTCAGCGGCATTC
>JAGVUW010000432.1 GCA_019136035.1 Verrucomicrobiota bacterium
CCCTGCCATGGCCCTCACCCGCCGCCTCGCCGAGCTGCCGCCCGGCCACGTCGGGCCGGTCGAGTTCATCTTCCTGGCCGACCTGGCCGTGGGGACCTACCCGCTCACGGTCACGGCCGTCACCGAGGGCCGCGAACTCGCCCGCTTCAGCCGCCGCGTCGAGGTCACCCCCGCCCCCGAGCCCGCCGAGAACCTCCAGATCCTCGCCGCGGGCCGCAATGCCGACCGCGCCTATGGCTTCACCGCCGCCGGCGGCGATCTCCTCGAGGCCATGCGCCAGGGCCTGGCCTGGGCGCCCCGCCACCGCTACCTCGGATACCCGCGACGGCGCCTCGGCGAGGACCGCGTCATGACCCTCAGCGGCCAGCCCGGCATGACCCGCCTGACCAGCCCGGCCATGGTCGAGCAGGCACGCCGCGAGAGCGAACGGTGGGCCATGCGACTCGCCGGCGTCCCGGCCCTGCGGGCCGTGACCCTCAACAGCGAGGCACAATGGATCCATGACCACGACTTCACCCCCGCGACCGTCACCTGGGTCCGCCAGACCTTCCACCTCGACCTCGATGCCTGGCGTCACCCCCCCGACGGCGACCCGATGGCACACCAGCTCCCCCTCGGACGCCTCCGGCCAAGCATCGCCGGCATCGACCTCCCGGCCGACCGCATCGTCGACCCGCGCACGCCCCTCTACGCCTACCACCGCTGGTTCCACGGCCCCGTCGGACCCACCGAGTCCTGGCTCAACCAGGTCCTCAGCGACGCCCTGCGCTCGCGACGCCCCGACGTCCTCACCATCCAGGACGCCGTCCTGCGGCGGCCGGCCGTGCGCGCCTTCGAGCGCCTGAGCGTCGCCCAGGAGGGCTTCTCCTGCGCCGAGCCCCTCGGCGGCGTGATGGTCCAGGAGAGCCTGAACGCGGCGGTACGCCGGACCGGCCTGCGGCCCGCGGGTCTGCCGCGGCTCATCCTCCCGGCCGGCACCGCCGCGCCGTTCAACGCCATGGCCACCGCCGACCTCTTCCGCGAGGCCGCCTGGCTCTGCGTCCTGCAGCCGATACGCCTGCTGGCCTGCCGCGATACGGATGCCCTCTTCATGGACCCGGCCGAGACGCGCTGGCGCAGCGCCGGACCCGCCGATCTGGAGAGGCTCTTCGGTACGCCGGCGCCGACCTGGGCCGAAGCCCAGCGCGTCCTCGAGGCCAGCCCGGAGATGGCGCGGAGCCTCCTGGCGCGCTCCGACGACCTCCTGGCCGCCGTCCGGCAGGTCCTCAGCGCCGAGATCGCCCCGCTGGGCGCCCTCGTGCCCTCCTGGCGCAACCGCCCGCGCCGACTCGCCATCGTGCGGTCGTTCGCCAGCCAGCTCTTCAGCGAAGAGCCGTGGCCGGCGACGACCTGGCTCGAGGGCAACCTCGTGCACTGCGGGGTGCCCTTCGATATCGTCTGGGACGAGGACCTCGACGCCGATCCCGGAGCCCTGGCCGGCTACCGCCTCGTGGCGGTCTCGGGAGCGTCCTGCCTGACCCGGCCCATGGCCGAGGCCCTGACGCGCTTCCAGAGCGCCGGCGGCGTGGTGGTGACCGACGCCGAGACCCGCGTGGACCTCCCCGGCGCCATCCTCGTACAGGCCGGCGACCCGGCCGCACCGACGACGCTGCCCTACCGCCCGGCTGGCGCCGCGGAACCGCCACAGCCCCCCCTCGACGGCCTCGCCCTGGCCGGCCCGGCTGACCCCGAGGTCATGAGCCTCGTCGAACGCTGCCTCGATCCCGAGGCGCGCGCCCTGTCGCCGTTCACCTGGCTGAACCTCCTCGAGGCCGAGGGCGCCTGCTACCTCGGGATCGTCAACGACCTGCGCGTGCATGGGCCGCTCTATGGGCACTTCGACCGGGTCCGCGAGACCGGCGGCGCGCAGACCGCGCGGGTGGCCATCCAGCCCCACCTGGGCGCCGTCGCCTACGACCTGGTCCGCCACGAGGCCGTGCCGCTGCGACGCTCGGGGGCCCTCCTCATGGCCGACCTCGCCCTGGGTCCGGGTGAAGGCCGTGCGCTGGTGCTGCTGCCGGCGGCGATTGCCCGCCTCGATCTCCAGGCCGGCCTCCAGGCCGCCGAGTGGGGCGACCACCGCGGCCGCCAGATCGCCCTGCGCGCCGGCCTCTTCGATGCCGAGGGGCGCATCGTCCCGGGGGTCGTCCCGGCCACCGTCACCCTCATCCACCCGGATGGCTCGCGCAACGACCTCTCGCACCACGGCGCCTTCCGCCGCGGCCTGCTGGAGACGGCCCTGCCGATCCCCGTCAACGCCCCGCCGGGTCCCTGGCGCGTGCGCGTGAGGGAGCACGCCGGCGGCCGCCTGGCCGAGGCCGCGGTCAGCGTGCGCTGAGGACGACGCGACGACGCCGAAAGGAGGGCCGCGAGTCGCCTGCGGTGCGGCCAGGCGCGGGCCTTGTGGACCGGCAGAGCCCCGCCGGTATCACGGCAGGGCGCTGGGCATGAGGAAGTAGAGCCGTCCGGGCTGTACCGCGGCCATCTCCGCGGGCAGCAGGCTGCGCAGACCGGCCGAGCGCTGTGACTGCATGCCCATAAGCAGGTCGGTGAAGCGCATCGGGCGACGGTAACGGACCACCTTGACCATCGGCTCGCCGGCCAGCTCGCGGGCCTTGTCGACGGCGTCGTCGAAGTACCCGATCTGGTCGACCAGGCCCAGCTCCAGGGCCTCGGCGCCGCTGACGATGCGGCCATCGCCGAACTGCGAGTTCATGACATCCTCGGCGGTGTCGTAGCGCGTGCGGCCATTGGCGACGACGGCCGCGAACTCGCGGTAGGTCTCGTCGACCAGCCTCTGGACGTAGGCGCGCTCCATGTCGGTGCGCTCGCGCGAGCCGCGCAGCATGTCCTTCATCGGGCCGGATTTGTAGACCTCGGCTTCGAGACCGATCTTCGAGAAGAGGTTGGTGTAGTTGGTGGTGCCGATGATCACGCCGATGCTGCCGGTGATGGTCAGTCGGTTGGCCACAATCCAGTCGCTGGCGGCCGCCACGAAGTACCCGCCGCTGGCCGCGACGCTGCGCATGCAGGTGACCACCGGAATGCCGTCACGGCTGCACAGGTCGACCTCGCGGTGGATCTCGTCGCTGGCCGTCACCTCGCCGCCAGGGGTGTCCATGTCCAGGACAACCGCCTTGACAAAGGGGTCCTGACGGGCCGTCTCGAGTTCATACGCAATCCGACGACTGCCCGCCGAGTCGAAGGCGCCCTCGGAAAGGATGATGCCCTTGACATCGATCACCACCACCTTGGACTTGGTGTCCAGCTCACCGCCGCGGATGACGTGCTCGACGATACGGCGCTCCGGATCCTTGCCGCCATAGACGCCCGACATCAGCGTGCCGCTGCTCTCGGCAGCAACGCCCATCACGACCAGACCGCCGAAGAGCCCCACCAGGATGACCACCAGAAGCACCGCAACCAGACAGCCCAGACGACGCTTCGACCGCCGTGGCGCTGCCGGCGGCTCAGGCGGACGCATGGCCGCCGCGGCAACACGCGGCGGCAGGGGCGGCGGCACCGGCGGAGGCGCGGCAGCAGCAGGCGCAGGCGCGGCAACAGGCGCAGGCGCGGCAGCAGCAGCAGGCGCAGGCGCGGCAACAGGCGCAGGCGCGGCAGGAACAGCGGCAGCGATGCCGGCGCTCGGCTCGGAAGTGCTTTGATCCATGGGAGAAGGGCCCTCAGAACATCATGGCCAGGAACACCGCCCAGGGACGGCGCTGGACGCCGCCCTCTGGCAACGCCCGCCGAACGCACTAGTATAATCCCCGACGACTGTTTTTCACGACGGCGGCGGTCGCCGGCAGGGGCGTCTGAGGGTCCGGCTCTGGCACCCCCTTCAGCGGAGCCACCGGCGTGGGGCGCCGGATATAGCAGACCGTAACATCTATTGCGGCGCCACCCCGCGGCCCGCCGATCTGGCGCCCTGAAAGGGCATCATTCGTCAGCCCAGGGCAACGCCCTGGGAAATCGGACATGACGCCTTGCAGGCTGAAAGTCTGCGACAAGACCGTGCGCGTCACACCGCCATGCTTCATACGAGGGTGGCCGGGCGAGCGCTGACGCGATCGTCGATGCGCCCTGGATAGCCGGCGCGTTGTGGTCCTGTCGAGTCATCGATCGTCAAGGAGTCGAGCGTGAGTGATACTGCCCGATGCGCCCCGGCACCGGCCTGGCGTCGCTGGGCCTGGCGTCTCCTCGTGGCCGCCGTCGTCATGGCCCTGGCCGCGCTTCTGGCGGTCCTGGCGGTTCTGCCGCGTCTGGCCGAGCGCGTGATCGCGCGCGCCCTGCAGCGCCGCGGCCTCGAGGGCGTCGCGGTGGCGGTGCAGGGCCTGTCCTGGGACCGCGCCGTCCTCGGCCCGATCCATCTTCGCGACGACGCCGGCGCGGCGCGCGTGGACGCGGTCGTGCTGCGCTTCAGCCCGCGGCGGCTCTGGCGCGGCCAGCTCGACGAGGTCGTCGTCAGCGGCCTGCACCTGGTGCTGCGCCAACGCGCCGCCGGCTGGGCCGTCGACGGCCTCGAGGCCCTGGCGCCCCTGCGTGCCCCGTCCGACGCACCGGACGGCGCCGGCCGCCCCGCCGGTGGCCCCGGCGCCATGGCGCCGGCCCTGCGCCTGCGCTCGTCGCAGGTCGAGGTCGTCGCCGGCCCCGGCAGCCTCCGTATCCCGATCGAGGCCAGCCTGGCACTCCCCGCCAGCGGCGAGGCCCTGGCGCAGGGCCGGCTCTGGGTGGCCGGGACCACCCTCGACTGGACCGCCGCGGTCGACCCCGCCACCGGCTCGGGACGGGCCCGCGCCAATGTCGCGCCGGGCGCCCTCACCGCCTGGCTGCTCGAGGCGGCCAAGGTCGGCATCGAGATCCCCAGCGGCGTCACCGACCCGTGGCGCCTCGGGAAGGCCTCCGCCGAGGTGAGCCTGCGCCTGCAGGCGTGGTCCCCCGCGCAGATTGAGGGCCAGGTCCTGCTGGAGCCCCTCGAGGCCCGGCACGGCGCCCTCGCCGTGCGCCTCTACGACCTCCGCCTCGGCCTGCGCGCCGGTGCCGGCCTCGCCGACCTCGCCGTCACCCTGAGCGGCATGGCACAGCCGACCGGCCTGCCCCAGGTCACCACCGAACCGTTGCCCTTCCAGGGGTCCTGGGACGGCACCCGCGCCGAGCTGTCGCTCAGCGACCTGCGCGGCCGGGCCGCCGGCGTTGCCCTGCGCGGGCGGGCCCACGTCAGCGCCCGGGGCCTCGACGACCCGGCCACCGCGGCGCTCCGGGGCGAGATCCGGCTCGACGAGGTCGTCCTGCCCGGCACCGCGGCCCTCCAGGGCGACCTGACCCTGGAGGGCACCCCGCAAGACCTGCGTCTCGATGGCGCCCTGGCGCCGATCGGCACGGCCCCGGAGGGCGCCCTGCGTCTCCTCGTCGTCGACGCGGCCCTGCGCACCACGCCCGACGTGGCGGCGCGGCTCCTGCTCAGTGCCAGCCTCGACCCGGCGGCCCTGGCCGCCGCCGTGGGGGCGCCCGGTGCGCTCACCGGCGAGGCCCTCACGGTGGAGCTGTCCACCAGCCTGAGCCGTCCGGCGTCCGGTGCCTGGCAGGCCCAGACCCGGGTCGAGGTCGCCGCAGACGCCCTGGCCGCCGCCGTGGGGGCGACCGGTGTGCTCACCGGCGAGGCCCTCACCATGGAGCTTTCCACCAGCCTGAGCCGCCCGCCGTCGGGCGCCTGGCAGGCCCAGACCCGGGTCGAGGTCACCGCGAACGCCCTGGCCTGGGCCGGCGCCGACGGCCTGCGTCTGCAGGGCCAGGCGGGCTTCCAGGCCGAGGTCGGCGTCGCTCCCGAGGGCATCGAGGCCGCCGGCGCGGCCCGCCTGCCGGGCCTCGCCGGCGAGATCGCGGGCGTGGCCTTCAGCGCCGATGCGGTCACCGCCGTTCTGGACCACGCCGACTGGCGCGGCCCGGTCGCGCTCTCGGGCCGCGTGCTGCCGGCCTGGCCGGCCCTGCGTGACGGCCTCCTCGTCCGCGGCCACCTGCACGCCGCCGGGGTCGCCCTGCGGGCGCCGGGCGCCGTCAGCGCTGAGGGCATCGCCATGGATCTGCCGTGGTCGTGGAGCCGCGGTGGCGGCCTGACGCCGCCGCCGGGGTCGGCTGCGGGAAGCCTGCGCGGCGGCGCCTTCGCGGTGCAGTCGGTGCGCGGCGAGGGCTTCGCGGGCGAGGTCTTCCTCGAGGGGGAACGCCTGCGGCTGTCGGGCGAGGTCCGCGCGGCCGCCCCGGCGGTGACGGTCGCCGTCGAGCCGATCCTCGAGTGGACGCACGGCCTGACGCTGACGGCGCGTTTCAGCGTGCCGGCCTTCCCCGTCGCGTCCGCCGACACCTGGTACCACCTCCCCGACCTGCCGGCCGACCTCCGCCTCGCCGGCCGGCTCTCGGCTGAGGGCACCGTCCTCTACGACGGCCGCACCCTGCGGCTGCCCTGCCGGCTGCGCCTGACCGAGGGCAGCGTCGACTGGCCTGAGCAGAGCCTCCTCGTCCATGGCCTCGCCGCCGACCTTGAGTGGCGCGACCTCGTCGCCCTGCAAACAGCGCCATTCCAGGAGGTGACCTTCGCCTCCGCCAAGGTCCACGATATCCCCATCGACGGCGGCCGCATTCTCGCCCAGCTCGACGGCCCGCAGGCCCTGATCCTCGAACGCTGCGAGCTGAACTGGTGCAAGGGCCGCGTCCATACCCAGGCCCTCCGCATCGACCCGAGCGCACCCGAACTCGACCTGGTCCTCTTCGCCGACAGCGTCGACATGATCTCCGCGCTCAGCCTGATCAAGGGCTTCAAGGGCACCGGCCACGGCCTGCTCTTCGGGAAACTCCCCCTCGCCTACCGCAACGGCCGCCTGAGCTACTCGCGCGGCTACCTCTACAGCGTCCCCGGCCAGAGCGGCCGGCTGGCCCTGGAGTCGGCCGGGCTCCTCACCGCAGCCCTGCCACCCAACCACCCGAACTGGCCCGAGCTGCGCCGCGCTGAACAAGCCCTCGAGGACTTCCGCCTCGATGTCTTCCGCCTCGACTTCACCGGACGCCAGACCGGCGAGCCCGGCGCCCGCATCCTCCTGGTCGGCGAGGGCACCGCCGAGAAGGTCCCGGTCCGTCTCAACCTCAATGTGAACGGCCCCATCGAGGAGGCGATCACCATGGGCCTGCGCCTGGGCGGGCTCTGAGGCGGTGAATAAGCAGCCGTGTCGGGACGTTATAGTCCAGCAAGGAATGCG
Source organism: Verrucomicrobiota bacterium (assembly GCA_019136035.1). Taxonomy (GTDB): domain Bacteria; phylum Verrucomicrobiota; class Lentisphaeria; order Oligosphaerales; family JAFGRS01; genus JAGVUW01. The sequence goes on from JAGVUW010000432.1 coordinate 7,287, forward strand.
CTCGGGTGGCTGCCATGTTAAGGAAGACTGCCATGCATGAGAAAGTCCTCGCACTGGCCCTGGTACTGGGGGTGAGCCCGGGGTGCATCCGGACGCACTCGACGGTCGAGGTCAAGCCCGTCGAAGTGAAGCCGATCCACATCACCCTCGACGTCAACCTGCGCGTCGCCAAGGAACTCGACAGCTTCTTCGACGACCTCGACGCCGCCGACCCGACCCTGCAGACGCCCGCCCCGAAGTGACGCGTGCACAACCCGGAGGAGTGACTCCTATGAAGACCCTGTTCTACGCGACCGTGTGCGGCCTCCTGACCCTCGCTGCGGCGAGCGCCGGCGCCCAGGACCTCGGGGCTGTCCAGGCGCGCATGCGCCAGCGCATCGCCACCCTGGCGCCGCTGAAGAGCGACAAGAGCATCGGTGAGAACAACGCCGGCTTCCTCGAGGTGCTCAAGGCCGGCGCTCCGGCGGCGACACGCGAGGTCGTCGAGGCCGAGAATGCCGACCGCCGGACCGTCTACGCGGCCATCGCCGCCAAGGCCGGCACCAGCGCGACTGCCGTCGGCCGTCAGCGCGCCAAGGAACTCGCCGAGCTCAGCGCCGCCGGACTGATGATCCAGCGCGAGGATGGCACCTGGGTCGAGAAGCGCTGAGGGCGCGGCGGGGCGGAGGTGGGCGCCACGAGCCGAGTGGCGCTCCCCCGGGCGCTGCCGGCGCCCGGGAGGTCCACGGACGGCGCCGTGGACCTACTTGCTCCGCGCGGGCGTCTCCGCCGGTGCGCCGGCCTCTGCCGGCGCCGCCGGGACGGCCG